>CATYEA010000014.1 GCA_958405355.1 uncultured Lachnospiraceae bacterium | reverse complement strand
TGGAAGGGCCACATTTACGCTTATCCGGAAAATGATGACGTGGCAGCCATCGCAGAGAAAAATCAGCTTGCCTTCCCTGAAGTCTATGCCATGATCAAAGCCATCGCTTACGACCTGTACGGCGGCTATTCCAACGCCATGACAGACCGGAAGGCTATCGACTGTAAAAAAGCTCTGCCCGAAGGAAAAAAGAAATGAAATCTTTAATTGATTATTTTATCCCCCATACAAATGAAGGCATCTGTCTGGCCTTCTCCGGCGGTGTGGACAGCAGCCTCCTTCTGGCTGCTGCCTGCCGGGCCGTCAAAGAATCCGGTTCCGACAAATCGGTACTGGCTGTGACCTTTGAGACCCGGCTCCACCCTCACGGTGACACCGCCGAGGCTGAGGCTCTCGCCCGGTCTCTCGGCGCCAGACATCAGGTGATCGAAGTCGATGAATTCTCCGACAGCCGTATTTTGTCCAATCCAAAGAACCGCTGTTATCTGTGTAAATCCCTGCTCTTCCGGTCTCTCATTCAGGCTGGAAAAGATGCCGGATACACATTTTTTTGTGAAGGTTCCAACGTGGATGATACCCAGGTTTACCGTCCGGGCCTCCAGGCTGTCCGTGAAGCCGGAGTTCACAGTCCGCTTATCGACTGCCATTTGACCAAAGCAGAAATTCGCCTTTTGGCCGCTGAAGCCGGACTTTCCACGGCCAGCAAGCCTTCCACTCCGTGCATGGCCACCCGCCTCCCTTACGATACGCCTTTCGACTATGCACTGCTCGACAGAATACATCAGGGAGAATCCTGGCTCCGCAGCCTTGGATTTTATAACGTAAGACTTCGTTTTCACGACCCAATTCTTCGGATTGAAATTGACAAGGCCGATTTTAACCGCTTCATGGACCAGCATGAAGCCATCACAAAAGCTATGAAGGATTTGGGATTTGTTTACATTACACTTGACCTGGAAGGCTTCCGTTCCGGAAGCATGGATTTATAAAAAAATTTTCGGCATTCCAACACAAACAGATGTAGGTATATTTTTCATACAAGAGCATATACTAACGAAAGATTATAAATAAAACAGGAGGATTCTATGATGAAACAAACATATCCCTTTGATGTGATGCCTCTGCCTTATGACTATGATGCTCTTGAACCCTATATGGACGCAGAGACACTCCACTATCATCATGACAAACATTTAAAAGCTTATGTTGACAATCTGAATAATATTCTGAAGGATTATCCACAATTCCAGAACTGGACACTGGAAGATTTACTCACAAATCTGGACGATCTGCCGGAAGATATCCGACAGTCAGTCATGAACAATGCAGGCGGCGTTTATAATCATCAGATGTTTTTCCGTCTGCTTCATCCGCCGGTGAATGAAAATCCGATGGAACCTTATCTTGTAGAGGCTTTTGGTTCTTATGAGAAATTTGTGGAACTTATGAGCGAAAATGCCATGGGCCAGTTTGGCTCCGGCTATGCCTGGCTCACCATCAACCCGGACAAGAAACTGGAAGTTGTGAAAACACCAAACCAGAATAATCCGATTTCCAACGGCTATATTCCAATCCTCAATGTGGATGTCTGGGAGCATGCCTATTATCTGAAATACAAAAATCTGAGAAAAGATTATGTGACCAACTGGTTTCATTTAATCAACTGGCCGGAAGTGTATAAAGACGCTAAAAAGTACCTGGAAGCTTAACTTACCGGGACTTTCATTGAAAATAAAAACGCGGCAGATTTTTGCCCCCAATACCTGTGAACAGGTATTTTTACAGACAACCACTTCTGCCGCGATATTTTTGCGAAATTTTCTCAATTTGCCAAATCCTGAAGACTCCTGAGCAATTCCAGATCTGACTCCTGAACCCGGATATTGGATGTAATCGGTTCCTCGCCCGGTCGGGTCACAGTGATCTCAATGACCGTTCCAGCCTCAATTCCTCTTGAATACACCATACTTAAAAAAGCCGTAAACTTGGGATGATTTTCCACAAATTTATTTTTTGCATTCATAATCTTCATAATCGCTGATGGATTCATTTTATGCTCCTCTTACCCCCACAAGTTTGCCGGATAAACGCCGTCTGCAATCAGCTTTTTAAAAGCAGTCACAACGCTTTCTTTATCCTCTTTATAGGTCACGCCAAACCACTTATCCTGGGTTTCAAGTACTTTTACCGAAGCCTTTCCACTTTTAATTAACTTATCTACAATTGTCGGAAGTAAGTATTCCCGTTTAACTTCGCCTTCCGGAATCTCAGAAAGGAAAGCTGTAAATCCAGATTCCAATTCATTCAGGAAATTCGGTGTGAAGCCCCACATATTCATGGATACATGCTGATCCGGTGTGATGACCATATCGGAACCATTATCCTCATGAGCAATTGTGCCTTCCGGTGTCATCATAAGCCCGCCTGTCTCCACAACCTCGGCCAGATATTCATTTTCATCTACCACGCAGACACCGCGGGTTACTGCGCCATTATCACTCAATGTATTCTTGAGGATAAATCCGGCCATACACATATCGTATTCCTTATCTGTCGTACCTTCGCTGACCAGATAGTCATGAACCTTCTTAAATGCTTCTTTGCCATAGTAATCATCCGCATTAATAACTGCAAACGGTTCATTGACAACCCCTTTACAGCAAAGAACGGCCTGACCTGTTCCCCATGGTTTTTTACGGTCGGCCGGAGCTGTAAATCCATCCGGCAGATCATCCAGCGCCTGGAAAACGTAATCCACATCAATCACTTTTTCAATTCTCTGACCGATGATCTCACGAAAATCCTCTTCAATATCTTTTCTCAAAATAAATACAACTTTGTTAAAGCCGGCAGCCTTAGCATCGTAAATAGAATAATCCATAATGATTTCGCCGTTTGGTCCCATCGGCTCTAACTGCTTAATACCTCCGCCGAAGCGACTGCCAATACCGGCAGCCATAATCACTAATGTCGTATTCTTCATCCTATAATCCTCCTATAATACCGAAAAGCCTTTTGCAGCAATGCACATCTCAACTTCCATCACGTCATCCGCGGACACCACCATGATCGGTTTCCCAGAATCCCGGTTAAATGATAAATAAATATAATCTACATTAATATTACTGTCATCCAGAGCAAGCAGCAGACGATTTAAATTACCAACCTCATCCTCAACCTCAACACCAAGAACATCTGTCAGTCGGCACAGGTATCCGGCCTTGCCTAACGCCTGTACGGTTTTTTCCGGGTCGGACACGATCATACGGATAATCCCGTACTCCGCACTGTCATTGGTTACGGACCCAAGAATGTTAATATTTTCCTGCAGTAATACCGCTGTGATTTTCTGCATAGTGCCTTTTCTATTTTCAGCATATATTGAAACCTGTTTCAGCATATATGGTTCCTCCTAATTGCTTAGTATGTTCTTTTCATTTTATCTTTTTTCCCGGACATTGTCAACAACTGCATCAAAAGACAGCAGCCGCAAAGTCTGTTTTTAAGACTCCGGGCTGCTGCGCTTTAACATTTTTTATTCTTCGGCATATGCCGCTCTTTTTTCTTTATAATGATGGGCTTCTTCCAGCATCATATCTTTGACCTTCATCAAACGAATCTGAGTGGAACGTTCATTTTCATCCAGCTTCATGGAAATATATTTGATGTTTGCCTGGGCCTGCGGAATGATCACATGCTCCAGGGCGTTTACACGGCGGCGGGTCTTTTCAATCTCCGCTGCCATAAGCTGGCAGGCTTTTTCCGTCTCCGCCAGTTTCAGCATATCCGGCAAAATATCTGCCAGAGATTTCACCGCGTCATCCAAATCACTGGACGTAAAAGCAAAACCATAAGAATAAATATCATTCTCATCTGCCGTCCGCGTTTTATAGCTGAACACCGGAATATCCACACTCATAACATTTTTCTTACCCGTTTCCAGATATACGCTCTGCTTCGGAGCCATCAGCGCGGTGTGAAGTGTCTCCTCCGACATGCCGGCCTTCGCAACAACAAAGTTTTTATTTGCCGCCTGAATACCTGCTTCCACCTTCTGGCGCAAAGCCATATTTTCCCGAACTAAATCCAGAAACTGCCGCATCAATTCATCTCGTTTATCCTTCAGAAGCTTATGACCCTTCGTGGCTGTCGCCAGCTTTTTCTTCTGCTTGGTCAGCTCCATCCGGGTTGGGTTCACCTGTGTCGATGCCAAGTGCAATCACCTCTTCCTGTTCCGGACTTAAAATTTGCCATAATACATATCCAGATATTCGTCATCTATACGTTTCAGCTCACCTCTCGGCAGAATCGACAGAAGCTTCCAGCCGATATTCAGAGTTTCCTCAATATCGCGGTCTGTGCTAAATCCCTGGGATACATACTCTTTCTCAAACTCTTCCGCAAATTTCGCATAAATTAAATCAATATCAGAAAGGGCTGCCTCACCGAGAATGGTCATTAATTCCTTGGCGTCTTTACCACGGGAATAGGCCGCAAACAACTGGTTCATTGTATTGGAATGATCCTTTCTGGTCTTCCCTTCACCAATACCCTTATCCTTCAGACGGGACAGAGATGGGAGTACATCAATCGGTGGATTAACACCTTTTCGGTAAAGCTCACGGCTCAAAATAATCTGTCCTTCGGTAATATACCCGGTCAAGTCAGGAATCGGGTGGGTCTTATCATCCTCAGGCATTGTCAGGATCGGGATCATGGTAATAGAACCGACTTTACCATTCTGACGTCCGGCGCGTTCATACAACGTCGCAAGGTCCGTATACATATAACCCGGATAACCACGACGTCCCGGAACTTCCTTACGGGCTGCGGAAATCTCACGCAGCGCATCGGCGTAATTGGTAATATCGGTCAAAATGACCAAAACGTGCATGTCTTTTTCAAAGGCCAGATATTCGGCGGCTGTCAACGCCATACGCGGCGTGGCAATACGCTCTACGGCCGGGTCATTGGCCAGATTGATAAACAGAACTGTACGGTCAATAGCTCCTGTCTCCTTGAAACTGTCTACGAAGAAATTGGATTCCTCGAAAGTAATACCCATGGCCGCAAATACAACGGCGAATTTTTCATCCTTACCGCGAACCTTGGCCTGACGTGCAATCTGAGCAGCCAACTGGGCATGAGGCAAACCAGAGGCCGAGAAAATCGGCAGCTTCTGACCACGTACCAGTGTATTCAGACCATCAATGGCAGATACACCCGTCTGAATAAACTCATTCGGATAACTTCTGGCCGCCGGATTCATCGGCAGACCATTGATATCCAGACGTTTGTCCGGTAAAATCTCCGGGCCTCCATCCGTCGGGCGGCCCATACCGTCAAATACACGGCCGAGCATATCCCCGGATGCTCCGAATTCCATACTTCTTCCAAGGAAACGCACCTTACTGTTGGAAAGGTTGATACCGGTAGAACTTTCAAAAAGCTGTACCATTGCATCCGTTCCATTAACTTCCAGAACCTTACACCGGCGAATTTCGCCATTGGACAGCTCAATTTCGCCCAGTTCATTATACGTAACGCCTTCCACACCCTGTACAAGCATCAGCGGTCCGGCTACTTCTTGTATTGTTCGATATTCTTTTGGCATTTAGAAGTCCTCCCTTCCGCATACATCTTTAATCTGTGCTTCCAGAGTATCCATTACTTTTTCGTACTCTTCATCCAGTTTTTCTTCTATAATATATTTATAACGTCCAATCTGTTCACGGACCGGCATATTGATCAAGCCCTGAACACTTGCACCGTTTTTCAGCGCTTCCATGGACTTTTCATAATATGCAAGCACCAGTTTCATCATCAGAAGCTGTTTTTTCAAAGATGTATAAGTATCTACATCATGGAAAGAGTTCTGATGCAGGAAGTCCTCACGAATGGAACGGGCCGCTTCCATTTTTAAACGGTCCGGTGCGGAAAGGGCATCCATACCAACCATCTGAACGATTTCATTTAATTCGGCTTCTTCCTGAAGCAATGCCATCATCTTCTGACGGTCAACCATCCACTCTTCAGATACGTTCTTATCAAACCATCCGGAAATATTGTCCAGATACAATGAATAACTGGTCAGCCAGTTGATGGCCGGGAAGTGACGCTTATAGGCCAGCGCCGAATCCAGTCCCCAGAATACCTTAACAATACGCAGCGTTGCCTGGGATACCGGCTCGGAAATATCACCGCCCGGAGGAGATACGGCACCGATAACGGACAGGGCGCCTTCTCTTCCGTCTTTTCCCAAATTCACCACATGTCCTGCCCGCTCATAGAACTGAGCCAGACGGGAACCAAGGTAAGCCGGATAACCTTCTTCACCCGGCATCTCTTCCAGACGTCCGGACATTTCACGAAGAGCCTCTGCCCAACGGGATGTGGAATCTGCCATCAAAGCTACCGAATAACCCATATCACGGAAATATTCGGCAATGGTAATACCTGTGTAAATTGACGCCTCACGGGCAGCTACCGGCATATCGGATGTATTGGCGATCAGAACGGTTCGTTCCATCAAAGATTTTCCTGTCTTCGGGTCTTTCAGTTCCGGGAATTCGTTCAATACGTCGGTCATCTCATTACCACGCTCGCCGCAGCCGATATAAACAACGATATCCGCTTCCGCCCATTTTGCCAACTGATGCTGAATAACCGTCTTGCCGCTTCCAAATGGTCCAGGTACGGCGGCCACACCGCCCTTGGCGATTGGGAAGAACGTATCAACAACACGCTGACCTGTGATCAACGGCATGGTCGGCGGTAATTTTTTCTTATATGGACGGCCTTTACGTACCGGCCATTTCTGCATCAGAGAAACTTCCTTATCACCGTTGGCTGTTTCAATGACCGCTACCGTTTCCTCAACCGTAAACTCACCGGCTTTAATATCCTTTATTTTACCCTGAACACCATAAGGAACCATGATCCGCTGTTCTACAACGCTTGTTTCCTGCACCGTACCGATAATATCTCCGGTTTCCACTTCATCTCCGACCTTTACCGTCGGAACAAAATTCCATTTCAAATGACGTTTCAAAGAGGGAACTTCAACACCCCTCTTTAAGTTATTTCCGGATACCTTCATAATATCATCCAAAGGTCTCTGGATACCATCATAAATACTGGTGATAAGTCCTGGTCCAAGTTCTACGGACAATGGCATTTCCGTGGACTCCACCGGTTCTCCCGGTCCAAGTCCGGAAGTTTCCTCATATACCTGAATAGATGCCTCGTCACCGTGCATCTCAATAATTTCTCCGATCAGTCGCTGGCTGCTTACACGCACCACGTCAAACATGTTGGCATCGCGCATACCCTCAGCGATAACCAGCGGTCCTGCTACTTTTTTAATCGTACCTTTACTCATTAAATGGATTCACCCACTTTCTAATTATTGCCGAAGATAATATCGGAACCGACCGCCTGTTCCACAGACTTCTTCACGCCTTCAACTCCGGCTCCCGTATTTCCGGATACACCCGGAATCTGAATAATGGCCGGAAGAACCTGCTCCCGATACTTGCTTATCTCGTGTGCCAATTCTGCTGCCAGCGCTTCCGTAATATAAATCACCGCATATTCACCGGATGCCAGCATTTTTAAAGTTTCTTCACCTTCCCGGGCATCGGATACAGGAAATGTATCCAGCCCCAGCGCAGCAAAACCATAAATACTGTCATAAGCGCCGATTACTGCAATCTTATACATACATTTCCCTTACCCTTTCCCGGATTGAATCATCGGATAAACCATTCTGTTTACAGGTAAGAATGATCCTCACCGTTTTAATTTCATTTTCCCTTGCAATTACATAAGCCACCAGAGGACCAACGGAAAATGGATTGGTCTTCTGCGGTTTTATCGTCTGGATGATCCGGTTGTCGCACCACCGTTCAAAGGCTGAAGGGGATTCCTTCAGCGCCAGGGCACCTTCCAGATATCCATTTCCACTCAAATATTCAATAATCGAATCCATACCTGCCAGCGCCGCCCGGGCCAGCCCATCCACATTCAGGCTGTCGCAGGGTGCCATGGCACGTTTCATAAATTCCAGTGACTTTGCGGTTTTTGAAGACCGCACTGCGATTTTGATATTAGCCACTGCCACCGTCGATTCGGCATAATCCCGGATAATGTCATCCTGAGATTTCCGTCCGGCTTCTTTGATGGCTTCCATTGTGGCCCGGTCAATAATGATATCACAAAGCTGTCCGTCCCCTGAATGAAGCAGTGTTTCTACCGCTTCCTCAGCAGCTGCCTGCATATTTTCCGGCAGAGCCTTAAAATCCTTTTCCCGGATAATACGGAGCATCTCTTCTTTAGGAATCGGTGTTCCTTCATAAAAGATATTGGCGCCGCTTTTTCCGGTGCAGACCTCTTTCACAGCAGCTTTCAGGTTATGAAACCAGTTTGTGTAGGACAAAACATTGAACACATCCATGTCCACATGCATCTCCCCTATGGTTTCCCATATTTTTTCCCGTTCTCTTGTCAAAATCGCATCGGCATCCATCGGTACATCATTACCGCCCCATCCTTTATCCTGCAGGAACCGGAGACAACTCTCCAAATCCTTACAGGCGATCAACTGCTCAATGGTGGACGCCGAAAACAGAGACACTTCCAAAGCACGGATTCGCGCAACTGCATAGGTATACTGTGTTTTAGACATTATAACCCTCCTTTTATGGCGAACCGGCTTCTATAAAAATAAAATTTCATTCACTTTATCCTGAAGCTCATCTTTCTTTGCATCAAGTAACGCCTTTAAGGTACAATTTTCTTCAATGCCTCCATAGACAAGAATGAAACCGTCCTCAATGGCTTTCGGTTCTTTGGAAAGAACCAGGCTTCCGCCCTTTTCTTCGGCCGCTGCAGTAATCTTCTTCTCGAAATCGGCCGGCATTCTGGCAAGGTCCCGTGCGGAAAAGCAAATCTCTCCCGGCTCTGCCAGTACATAAGTTTTTAATATTTTTTCCATGGTCCGGAAATAGCTTTCCGTATCCTCCTGCTTTAACATCACATAAGCTTCCGAAATGACTTCCGCGATCATATCTTGCTTCGCCCGCAAAAGCGCCGTTCTCCGCTGCTGCTCCGCCGAAGATTTAATGCGGCCTTCATAATTCTCTTTCAAAATGATATTCTTTTCCGCCGCCTCAGCCTCCATGGCTTCACATTCTTCTTTAGCTTTTGCAAGAATGTCGTCCGCTTCTTTACGTGCTGTTTCAAGCTTCATTGCTGCAGAGGTTTTCGCTTCTTCCAGAATCTGGCTTGTAATCTTTTCCAATCCGCTCATTCCAAAGCTCTCCTTTCCTTTCTTACAGCATCCTCATACCCAACAACTGCAAGTCCTTAGATAGAGAAGATGGCAAGAATAGAAACAAGCAGAGCCAGAATGGCATAAGTTTCTACCATGGCCGGGAACAGCATGGATTTTGCAAACTGTTCCGGTTTTTTAGCCACAATACCAATAGAAGCTACAGACGTTCTTCCCTGATGTCTGGCGGAAACAAGACCAACAATACCGATTGGCAGGCAGGCCGCAAATGTCAAAAGGCCATGTACCAGATCCGGTGCGGCGCCGCCTAAGATACCGATTCTTGATAATGTAACGAAAGCAACCAGCAGACCATAAATACCCTGTGTACCTGGTAAAAGCTGTAAAATCAAAACTTTTGCAAATTTACTCGGGTCTTCTGTAACAACCCCTGCTGCTGCCTGACCGGCAACACCAACACCATAAGCCGAACCGCATCCGGATAAAATAACTGCAAGTGCTACTCCCAACAGAGCCCATACTTGTCCATTTGTAAATAATTCACTCATATTCTTGTTTCCTCCTTAACATCAACATATTTCGTATTTGACCGGAACGGATTAAATTCCCTTCCGCCGCCTTCATAAAATTTTCCAAAAAACTCTACATACTGGAGACGACATGTATGCACATAAGCTCCCAGCAGGTTAATAGCTATATTAAATGCATGCCCGATAATAAATACAACAGCAAACAAAATTGCTCCGATAATACCGCTGCCAAACTTCCCATCTGATTAAATACGGAAGCGATAACTCCGGTCGCAAGTCCCAGCGCCAGTAAACGCGAGTAGGACAAAATATCACTGAGCCAGCTCGTAATACCGTACAGATCATAAGCTCCCAGCGCGATCCGAAGTCCCCATTTATTTTTCTTATCTCTTCCGGACATGAGAAGGATACCGACTGCTCCGACAATTGCCATGCCCTTCGCCAGCATATTCACCGGTTCCGGGAACACAAATGTCATCTGTGATATGGATGCAAAAATCTCTGTTGGCATTAAGATCAATACCAATCCGGTGAGAAGAAGCAGCCAAAATCCCACATCACATACCGCATCCAAAATCTTTCCATCCCGGATATACATATATGCCTTTACAAATAAGCCCGTATATAAATGAATCAGGCCAAAGAACAATGACCATACGAGCATACGCATCGGCTCATCCAGCGGAGCAAACCATAACGGCGGTATGCTCACTTCTTTACCGAAAAACGTTCGGGAAATAACATTCACCGCATCTCCAAAATAGCCTCCGAACATAATACCCCAAAACAGTGTGGAAAGACCGCACCAGAAGAATAACCGAATCGATTTCTTCATATTCAGAGACATTCGTGGGAACTTCATAAGAAGCACACCGCAGGCCACCGCCACGATCAGGCCGTAAGCCGCATCCGACAACATAAGTCCAAACAAAAATACATAGAAAACGGTCATGATCATCGTAGGATCCACTTCGCCTTTTCCCGGCAGACCGAAGGATGCTAAAACCCCTTCACCGGATTCGGCAAAGCGATTATTTTTCAAAAGAACCGGCGCTTCCTCTTCCTCACGAATCTGTTCCAATTCAACCGCAGCGCCAAAATCATCCGATAATTCGCGGACGATTCGTTCAGCATCCTTTGCCGGAACATATCCGCTCAGTGCAAAGGTATTTGCTGTCTGAGGCAGCCTTCCGAGCACTTCATACTTTTCGGCGCGAATCCGATAGTAATCCGATACAAGCCGAAGATTCTGACGTTCCCCGGCAAGACTCGTAATTTCTTCCTGGAGGTGTTTTACTTCCTCTAAAGAAGCCTCCATCTCCGTCTGAAGTTCTTTCTGATACTGGGCCGGAATTTTATCCACTGCCTGAGCCGGTTTTGCAAAACCGCCTGCACGCAGAGCGTCTTCCACCGCCTGAACCTCTTCTGCCAGACAAACAACAGCCAAATAAGTAAAATCTCTGTCTGTAGAAATAATCTCCACATCCACTGCTTCCACATCCGGAGCAAATTTTCCAATCAGTTCATAAATACTCTCCAGGTTCACCGCTCCGGCAATAGTACCGATCAAAACCGAGGTTCTTCGGGTTCCGGAATAACTCACCGGCACTGTCAACCCCAACCATGGAACCAATGCTTCCATCTGGTCTCTATATTTCTGTGCCCGGGCCGTCTCTTCCGCAACCTGTTTATCCAGGGTAACGATCCGCTCTGCCGTATCGATGTAACTCTCCTGATTCTGCGCAGCATCATCAAATAATGATTTGTCAATTAACGGCTTTCCTGCCAGAGACGCCAGCATGCCTGCTTTCTCCGGGGCATACCTTTGAAGAATTTCCAGCGCCCTGTCCGCCGTCTGCGCTTTTTTCTCAAATGTGGCTCTGGAATTGCTGACATCCATGGTCATATATCCGCTGTCATCTTCCAGCCGGATATCAATTTCCATAGCTCCCAGCTCCTGCAGACGTTCCAGGATGGCTTTCCTGTTTTTCTTCAGCGCACAAATATTAATCCGCTGCATCTGCAATACTGCCATATCCACATCCCTCCTTTTCCCTTGATTCCCTTAATTCCTTTCATATTATACCAGCGAAGAAATCACCGCCTCCACCGCTTCTGCCCGCTTTGGAGCAATTAATTCCCGGAGTGCCTCCGTTTCCTTTTCGGCCTCCGCCGCGGCGGCAGCCAATTGGCTCTGGCCTTCTGACTGCATTTTTTCAGTAATCTCCTGATTCATTAATTTTATCTTTTGAGATGTATCCGCTTTCATGGCTTTAGCCTGGGCTTTGGCCTCCTCTAAAACAGAAACGGCCTGAACTTCTGCCGTTTTTAAAATTTCATCAGCTTCCGCCTCTGCCTTATTGACTGATTTCAGAATATCTTCTAACACTTTGTCACCTCCTTATCAAATATACACGCTATAACTATTATTGACTATTTAAAAGATTATATCACAACCGTTGTTCAACTTCAACGAAAAATTGATGCGAAAAACCAGACAAAAAGCAAAAACTGTCTAACAATCTCTGACCTTTTTTCTAAATAGTCAAAGATTGCAAGACAGTTTATAAAAATTAAATTTCTAATTCAATTTTTCTCCCCGACGGAGCATACCTTCTATAGATGACACCAGCCGAATCCAGCATACGCTTGGAAGCTATAACTGCCGGTGTATCCGGATACTTATCTTCCCCATAAATAATCTCTTTTATACCACTCTGGATAATTGCTTTGGCACATTCATTACATGGAAAAAGTGATACATAAATTTTGGCACCCTCCAGATTACCGCCCCTGTAATTTAAAATAGCATTCAATTCACTGTGAGTCACATAAACATATTTCGTATCCAGCGGTTCTCCTTCCCTGTCCCATGGATATTCATCATCGGAACACCCCAAAGGAAATCCATTATAACCCATGGATAATATCTTATTGTCCGTACTTACAATACAGGAGCCAACCTGGCTGTTCGGATCCTTTGAACGCAGCCCGGCCAGCCGTGCAACTGCCATAAAGTATTCATCCCAGGTAATATAATTTTTCCTCTTTCCGCTCATTGTATACCCCTCCTTCGTCTTTTAATCAAACAAAAATCTGATGGTGACCTGCCGCTTTCAGCAGCCGATTCATAATCGCCTGCCCCCGGCTTCCTTCTCCAAAACTTTCCGAATATATATAGGAAACATTTTCTCCATCCATTCGGCGAAGTATATCATAAAGATTATGGGTAATCGTAGCCTCGTCTTTGCGGGTTCCGATACTCATGACCACCGCATGACCTGCATCGATGCTGCCATTAGAACGCACAGTCCGGCTCTCTGTTCCAAAGGCTTCTTCCGACGTATACTGTGCCTTCGTTTCATCCGTGGCAATAATTCCCACTCGAAAGCCTTCGGATATTTTCTCAGCAGCCAACTCCTTTATTTTGTTCACGACCTGATCGCTTTCACCCGAAACAAGAAGCAAATCACCCTTTGGTGCATAATGTTTATACTTCATTCCCGGAGCCTTTGGCCGAAAATTCTTATCTTTATTTTCTCCTAAAATCGCCGGATCCACAGAAACCTCACCAATAACTTCTTCCATCATGTCACGGGTAATGTATCCTGGACGAAGAATCATCGGAATGTCACCACTCAAATCTATGATCGTAGATTCAATTCCGATCCCCACCGGCCCATCATCCAATATCATATCAATCTTTCCGTTTAAATCCTCAAAGACATGTTCCGCCCGCGTCGGACTTGGCCGCCCGGATGTATTTGCACTCGGCGCTGCCAATGGTATTCCCGACTCCCGAATCAATTTCCGGGCTACCGGATGCGACGGCATACGGATTGCAACCGTCTCCAACCCGCCGGTCGTCCCATGGGGCACAGCATCACTCTTTGGCAGAATCATCGTCAAAGGCCCCGGCCAGAATGCTTCTGCCAGCTTTAAAGCTGTTTCCGGTATTTCTGATACCAGACTATCCATCATAGATAGCTCTGCAATATGCACGATCAGTGGATTATCCGACGGCCGCCCCTTTGCTTCATAAATTTTCGCAGCCGCCGCTTCGTCCAGCGCGTTGGCTGCCAGGCCATATACAGTTTCCGTAGGAATTGCCACCAATCCTCCGGCAGCAAGAATCTCACCAGCCGCTTTTATCCACATTTCATCTTCTATTTCACTCGTTTTATAAACAATGGTTTCCATCTGTTCCATCTCCAATTACATTTTTCAGTGGTATTTTGTTTTATTATAATCTTTATACCGGCTTTTTTCTACCCTTTCCTCAGAAATCCTCGAATTACTCCCCATTCAGATACTGCATTGTCCCCAGATAAATATTCCAGGCCAGTTTTCTCTGATAATCCTCTGTTCCGAGTTTTGCCTCTTCTTCCACATTGGTTAAAAAGCCGCATTCCACAATGACAATAGGTACCGGAGAATTTTTTAACATATAATAATTCATATTTGATTTTGGCACCCGGGTATTTTCCGGGTCCACCCCGGCAATCAACTGATTCTGCAGGCAGGATGCCAACCGGGCACCCTCCTCTGACTCCTGATAATAAAAGACCTGGGCGCCGCTGTATTTTGCATCTGTAAAAATATTCTGGTGGATACAAAGTACAAAATCCGGATTTGCTTCTGTAATAATTTCAATCCGTTTCGCCAGGTCTTCTTTTTTCTTATTTGTTGAACTTTCGCTGCTGTACAAAGCCTTATCCGTATCCCGGGTCATAATAACTTCAATCCCCTGAGCTTCCAGATTTGCCTTTAAAAATAGGGCTACTGAAAGGTTCACATCCTTCTCCAGTACCCCTGATACACCGATACCTCCCGGGTCATTTCCGCCGTGGCCAGGATCAATGACCACTCTTCGCTTCGTCTGACTGCCGGAGGCATTGGAAATTGCTGCCGCCACCTGTGAATATGTACGACTGTAAAAAACAACAGACAGGACTAAAAATCCCATTAACACCATTACTGCCAATACTCGTTTCATAGGTTCCCTGCACTTTATTTATTGCTACACTATATGCCTGTTCCGCCTCACTTATACCATAATTCAGGTGATTCTTTCCTTAATTTTCTTATCGCTCTGCTGATTCTCTGTCTCACAGCACTTTCACTGGTATGAAAATAAGCGGCAAGCTCTGTATAAGAGACATTATAAAAATATCTCAATACAACGGCTACGCGATCTTCTTCTGTTAAATGACTCTTTAGTACCTCCATAATCTCCAGCTCTTTCTGAGCCTCGTTCTTCATATAAAGTTCCAGTTTATCCAGGACAAGCATTTCATGTTCATTCATATGCTGACGTTTCTCCAATGCTCTTAACATATGAATTTTAGCTGCCTTCATGAGCCAGCCATGGGGATTTTCATGACGAGCCAGCAAATCAACTTTTTGACAGGCCGTTGTCCACGTGGCAATCATTACGTCTTCCACTAACATATGATCATCCGTCATTTTAAATAGCATACCCGCAACGGACTGTTCTGTTTCACTTATCAGCTTCTCCATGAATTTTTTCTGGTGAAGCCGAAGTTTTTTATTTTCTTCCGTGTTCATTGCCGCCAATACTACTTTCCCGATCATTTTTATCACTATAGTATATCACCGCTTTTTTTGCCATTGCAAATGACATTTTTTCGACGGCTTTTACCCCCAAACATACGTTTTAATAATCGCTTTTTTCTCCTGTAATAAGACTTTGAAAACCGATATTCTTTCTTATCAAGATTTTTATTCCTTTTTATCATGTCAGATTCTCTTTTCCAAAATATATTCTCATTTTACACCTATAGAGGAAACTTTTTCTACCTAAAGTTCCAATTTGTTGGTTACACTTATTGTGTAATTTATTTCTACATATAATTCGAGTATTCTCTACTCACATTTTCAGCAAAAAGGAGCTAAAATATGTCCGATTTCGCAAGTCGCCTTCGTGGACTTCGCCTTAAATATTATTGGAACCAGAGCCAACTGGCCAGACGTGCCGGTGTATCTACCAGTCTTATCAGTTCGTACGAAAAATCCGAACGTTATCCTTCCGTCGATATGCTTATAAAGCTATCTGATATTTTTTGCTGTACAACGGATTATCTTCTTGGACTTGAATATGACATGCAATTGAGCGTAAACGGACTCACAGACAAACAGCTCCAATTGATCACCGATCTCATTTCTGAACTAAAAAAAGAACAGATTTCCTCCCTTCCCAAAAAACATTAAAGTGCTATAATAAAGATGTAGCTATGACATAAGGATGGGAGGATTTTTAATGAGTAAAATCGAACTGATTCGCGGTGAGATGGTTACTGCAATGAAGGCTAAAAATAAGGAACGGAAGGACGCACTCTCTATGCTTCTCGGCGCCTTAAAAAATAAGGCCATTGACA
>CATYEA010000013.1 GCA_958405355.1 uncultured Lachnospiraceae bacterium | reverse complement strand
CAGAAGCTTTTGCATCTGGGGTTACTCTGTATAAAGGAAATTACAAGGATCTGGACAGTCACTCTATCCGGCTCAAGGTGTGGGATGGTGAGAAATGGCGGTGGATTCATGGACGCTTATCCGGCAATATAATTCCGAAAGATGCGGTCTGCCTGTCTCCAAGGCTGGTATTCAGGGACGGTGTGGTTCAGCTTCATGTTCCGGTTCGTCAGGTCGTACCGGATGGCAGGACGTTGAAGGAACGCATGGCAGAGGACATGAAAATCTGTTCCGTCCAGTTTACCAATGGGGATGCCATTGCCATATGTTGTGTGGTGGATGAGCCGGGCCGCCTGACTGAGGTGCGGTTCATGAGAGGCGGCATAGCTTATGCCCATCGGTGTCGGAAGCTTCAGGAAAAGATTGGGGTTTCAAAAAAGGCTGTCGGAGAAAAAACGGGCAGAAATGATAATAGAAAATACTGGAAAAGGCTTAAGTGGATCAGCGAGGATATGGCCCATCAGATCAGCCGTCAAATCGTGGATTTTTGTGAGGAAACCGGAGCTGGTGTCATTGTACTCCCGCGATACAGCAAAGAATTCACGAAGTATGTCATGGCATCAGTGGGAAATTGGTCACCGCTGCGCCTGAATCACCAGATTCGTGCGCATTTGGAATATAAGGCATGGCAATCGGGCATTCTTGTGCTTGAATCTGAAGTGTCGGATATCGAGAGATATTGCGCGGTCTGCGGCGGTTTGGTGCGCCGACGGGGTGAGTTATTTGTTTGTGAGAATGGACATCAGGGGAATCGCCGAGTCAATGCCGGGGTGAACCTGGGAAGAAAGACCTGGAAAAGTTTGAGTAAACACATGTCCTGCCATATGCAGAATGTTTGACAGCAGGACATTGTTTCATAAAAATAATAACAGGAAACTGTAAAAAGGGTTTCGCTCAACGGGCGGAATCTTTCGGTTGGGTGCCGCCGGGCAGCTCGTATGGGGTTGTCAAAGAATTGTTTGGACATCTTTGTCCAGGCAGAGAGTATCCGAAGTTATATAAAAGTCATAAGGGCAGAACCGTTGGTGTTTTGCCTTTTTATATTTGGGGAAAGGCCTGTAAATGGGCCTTTTTCTCATTAAATTTTTCAAATTCGCCTATTTACATATGACTTTCCATATTATATACTATAGATTAGAGTGCGTAAAAATGCTCTCACGCATTTTGCCCAATTAAGGAGGAATAGAAATACAATGAGTGTACAGGTAGAAAAGTTAGAAAACAATATGGCAAAACTGACCATTGAAGTAGCTGCTGAGGAATTTGTTGCTGCAACGGCGAAGGCTTATAATAAAAATAAAAATCAGATTTCCGTACAGGGCTTCAGAAAAGGTAAAGCACCACAGGCAATTATCGAAAAACTTTATGGAGCAAGCATTTTCTATGAAGATGCAGCAAATGATCTGATTCCAGGTGCTTATGAAGCAGCAGCAAAGGAATCCGGACTGGATATCACATCCTATCCAAGCATCGATGTTGTACAGGTTGAAAAAGGCAAACCATTTATCTTCACAGCAGAAGTTGCTTTAAGACCGGAAGTTGAATTAGGAGAATACAAGGGCGTTGAAATTGAAAAAGTAAGCGCTGAAGTTACAGAAGAAGATATCGAAGCTGAGATCAAAAAAGTTCAGGAACAGAATGCCAGAGAAGTAACTGTAGATCGTCCGGCTGAAAATGGCGATACAGTAATGATCGACTACGAAGGTTCCGTAGACGGTGAATTATTTGAAGGTGGTTCTGCAGAAGGCTATGGCCTTGTTCTTGGTTCCGGTTCCTTTATTCCGGGATTTGAAGATCAGCTGATCGGTGCTTCCGCTGGTTCTGATGTGGATGTTCATGTAACATTCCCGGAGGCATATCATGCAGATGATCTGGCTGGAAAAGAAGCTTTATTCAAAGTTAAAGTACATGAAGTTAAAACAAAAGACTATCCGATCGTAGATGATGAATTTGCACAGGATGTTTCTGACTTTGATACATTAGAAGAATACAAAGAAGATCTGAAGAAGAGCCTGGCAGAGAAAAAAGCTCAGGAAGCAAAAGCTGAAAAACAGCAGAAGGTTATGGATGTTGTTGTCGGCAATGCAAAGATGGATATTCCGGAAGCTATGGTTCGCAAGAGCACAGATGATATGATGAATCAGTATGCTCAGGAACTGGCTGCCCAGGGACTCAGCATGGATGTTTACTTCAAATATACAGGCATGACACCACAGCAGCTTGCTGAACAGTTAAAACCACAGGCATTGGCAAATATTAAGAACCGTCTTGTTCTTGATGCTATTGTTGCTGCTGAAAATATTGAAATTACAGATGAAGAAATTGAGGCTGAAATCCAGAGACTTGCTGAATCTTGGAGCATGGAAGCAGATAAAGTCAGAGAATACATGGACAAGGATTTGATGAAAAATGATATGTCCGCACAGAAAGCGCTCGAAATGATTACGGACGCAGCAGTAGAAAAATAATCAGCCTGATTTTTAACAGGAGGAATGAAATTGAGTTTAGTACCTTATGTCATTGAACAGACAAGCAGAGGCGAGAGATCCTACGACATTTTTTCCAGACTTTTAAAAGAACGGATTATTTTCCTTGGAGAGGAAGTAACCGATGTTTCTGCGAATCTGATCGTATCCCAGTTACTGTTTTTGGAATCAGAAGATCCGGGAAAGGACATCAGCCTTTATATTAACAGTCCGGGTGGTTCCGTGTCTGCAGGAATGGCAATCTACGATACGATGAATTATATTAAATGTGATGTGTCCACCATTTGTATGGGTATGGCAGCCAGCATGGGAGCTTTTCTTCTGGCTGGTGGAACAAAAGGCAAACGTATGGCCCTGCCGAATTCCACGATCATGATTCATCAGCCATCCGGCGGTGCTCAGGGACAGGCTACGGAGATCAATATTGTTGCAGAACAGATTTTAAAAACACGTCAGCGTTTAAATGAAATCCTTGCAGCAAATACCGGAAAGCCTTTGGAGATTATTGCTCAGGATACGGAACGGGATAATTACATGACGGCCCAGGAAGCCAAGGAATATGGATTAGTTGACAAAGTCATTGTTAGCAGATAATTAATAAAAGGCCGGAGGTATCATAATGGCAGGACGTATGGAAGACAAGAAGATTCCAAGATGTTCTTTTTGCAATAAGACCCAGGATCAGGTCAGAAAGTTGATTGCAGGTCCGAATGCGTTTATCTGTGATGAATGTATTGGGATATGCTCGGAGATTATTACCGAAGAGTTTGAAGAGGAAGAGGATATTACCGAAAGCATTCGTTTAATGAAGCCGATGGAGATTAAAGCCTTCCTTGATGATTATATTATCGGACAGGATGATGCGAAAAAAGCGCTGGCAGTAGCCGTGTACAATCACTATAAACGGATTATGGCAGACAGTGATTCGGATGTGGAACTTCAAAAGAGTAATGTACTTTTGATCGGACCGACCGGTTCAGGTAAGACATTACTTGCTCAGACATTGGCGAAAATGCTGAATGTGCCGTTTGCTATTGCGGATGCGACGGCTCTGACAGAAGCGGGTTATGTGGGTGAAGATGTGGAGAATATTCTCCTGAAACTTCTTCAGGCTGCAGACTTTGATGTAGAACGGGCCGAATATGGTATCATCTATGTGGATGAAATTGATAAAATCACGCGGAAGTCGGAAAATGTATCCATTACAAGAGATGTTTCCGGTGAAGGCGTTCAGCAGGCATTGCTGAAAATCCTTGAAGGTACGGTGGCTTCTGTACCGCCTCAGGGCGGACGGAAACATCCGCATCAGGAATTTATCCAGATTGATACAACAAACATTCTCTTTATTTGCGGCGGAGCCTTTGATGGTTTGGAGAAAATCATTCAGTCCCGAATCGGTCAGAAGGGCATTGGATTTAATTCAGTTATCCGTCAGAGTGAAGAGGAGACGAATATCGGCGATCTGTTCCGTCAGACATTGCCGGAAGACCTTATTAAATTTGGCTTGATTCCGGAATTTGTCGGCCGTGTGCCGGTATGCGTTGCGCTGGATCTGCTGGATGAGGATGCCCTTGTTCAGATTTTGACTCAGCCGAAGAGTGCCCTGGTACGCCAGTATCAGCGGTTATTTGAGATGGATGGTGTGCGTCTGGAATTTGAACCGGAGGCTGTGAAGGAAGTGGCTCGCCGCTCATTTGAACAGAAAACCGGTGCCAGAGGATTACGCGCGATCATTGAAGAGACGATGATGGATATTATGTATCGGATTCCATCGGAGGAATTGGTAGATTCCTGCACCATTACCAAAGATGTTGTGGATGGCAAGGGAGAACCGATACTCACTTATGGTGAGAAAACACCTGTAAAACGGGTGACAGGCAGTAAAAAAATTCCGCATCAAAGCAGCGGAGAGATTGCCTGATTAAGATGACTGTAGATTGGGGGCTGTACCAAAAGGTACAGCCCTATTAGTTCATTACGGGAGTGTGATACAAAAGATGAATGATATATGTTTAGAACTGCCGGTGATTGCTTTGCGGGGCATGACGATTTTGCCGAATATGATTGTCCACTTTGAAGTCAGCCGCAATAAATCAAAAATGGCCATTGAGGCCGCCATGTTGGCTGATCAGAATATATTTCTGCTGACTCAGCGTAACGTGGAGGTGGAGGATCCGGGAAAGGATGACCTCTATGAATTCGGAACAGTGGCTAAAATCAAGCAGATTGTGAAACTGTCGAAGGATTCACTCAGAGTAATGGTCGAGGGAACCTACAGAGCTCATCTTGATAATTTGATGATGACGGAGCCAATGCTTAAAGCGGAGGTTACTGTTTTTGATAAAACAATCTGCGAGATTGATGAAGTGCAGAAGGCCGGATATGTGCGTTATCTCCATGAACTTTTGGAGAACTATGCCATGCAGAATCCGAATTTCAGCAGTGAGCTGGTGCGTCAGCTTTTGGAGGAAGAAAATTTGCTGAAACTGGTGGACCAGTTATGTACGAATCTTCCAATGGAATATAAGCAGCGTCAAAAATGTCTGGAAACGGTAGATTTACAGATGCGTTTTGAGGTGCTGGCCCAGTTTATGACGAAAGAAATAGAGATGATACAGATTACCCGGGAGATTCAGGCAAAAGTGAAAGAACGGGTCGATAAAAACCAGAGGGAATATATTCTCAGGGAACAGATGAAGGTCATCCGTGAGGAACTCGGTGAGGATAATACTCAGACCGATGCAGAGCAGTTTGAGGCTCAGCTTAAAGAGCTGGAAGCCAGCGATGAAGTGAAAGAAAAAATTCAAAAGGAAATCGACCGTTTCCGTTCATCGGCAAATATGGCTTCTGAGAGTGGCGTTATACGTGGTTATGTGGAAACGCTTTTATCCATGCCTTGGGATAAGCGGGATGAGGAAAAGGTCAGCCTGAAGCAGGCAGAGAAGATTTTAGAAGAAGATCATTACGGCTTGGAAAAGGTTAAGGAGCGTATTCTGGAATATCTGTCCGTACGTCTTTTGACAGGTAAAGGCGAGAGTCCAATCGTATGCCTGGTTGGACCTCCGGGAACCGGAAAAAGTTCGATTGCCAAATCTGTTGCCAGAGCATTGGATAAAAAATATGTCCGCATCAGCCTTGGCGGTGTCCGGGATGAAGCAGAAATCCGGGGACATCGAAAAACTTATGTGGGAGCTATGCCGGGACGTATTGCTTCCGCACTGAAAAATGCCGGGGTAAAAAATCCGGTCATGCTTTTGGATGAAGTGGATAAGGCGAGCAATGATTATAAGGGAGATGTTTTTTCTGCCCTTCTGGAAGTTTTGGATTCGGAGCAGAATTCAAAATTCCGGGATAATTATATTGAGCTTCCGGTGGACCTGTCCGAAGTTCTCTTTATCGCCACAGCCAATACCTTATCAACGATTCCACGGCCGCTCTTAGACCGTATGGAAGTAATCGAGGTCAATAGTTATACGGAAAATGAAAAGATGCACATCGCCAAAGAGCATCTTATTCCAAAGCAGATTAAGATTCATGGACTGAAAAAGAGTCAGATATCCATTACAGATAAGGCACTGGAAAAGATTATTGTCCATTATACACAGGAGGCCGGTGTTCGTAATCTGGAACGGCGGATTGGGGATATCTGTCGTAAATCGGCCAGAGAGATTGTGGAAGAAAATAAAAAGAATGTGAAAGTCGGCGTAAAGACGCTCGGAAAATATCTCGGCAAAGAGCGTTATAGCTTTGACGAGGCAAATTCAAAGGACGAGGTCGGCATTGTCCGGGGACTGGCCTGGACCAGTGTAGGCGGTGTTACTCTTTCTGTGGAGGTCAATGTTTTGCCGGGCAATGGCAAGTTTGAATTGACAGGAAAGCTTGGAGACGTCATGAAAGAGTCCGCCCGGGCCGGAATCAGCTTTATCCGTTCTATGAGCGAGGAATATTTTATTCCGGCGGATTTCTTTGAAAAACACGATATTCACATCCATATTCCGGAGGGCGCTGTGCCGAAGGATGGGCCGTCTGCCGGTGTGACCATGGCAACAGCAATGCTTTCTGCGATTACAGGAATTCCGGTAAAGGCCAGTGTGGCTATGACTGGTGAAATTACCCTTCGGGGCCGGGTACTTCCAATCGGCGGTTTGAAAGAAAAGCTGCTGGCGGCCAAAGTTGCCAAAATTAAAACAGTAGTTGTTCCGGTCAAGAACCGGAAGGATGTGGAAGAGATGGATAGAGAAATTTATGAAGGCATGGAAATTGTCTATGCAGAAGCCATGGAAGATGTTTTAAAGACAGCTCTTGTCCATATGCCTGAAAAGACAGAGAGTGAATAAAGGAGATTCTATGCACGTTATAAAAAATGTAAATCTGGAAACTGTCTGCGGAATTACGAGCAAACTTCCGGAAAATACCCTTCCGGAAGTGGCTTTTGCCGGAAAATCCAATGTGGGAAAATCTTCTCTTATTAATGGATTGATGAACCGGAAATCCTATGCCCGGACTTCCCAGCAGCCAGGAAAGACACAGACAATTAATTTCTATAATATCAACGAAGAGATTTATTTTGTCGATCTGCCTGGTTACGGTTATGCCAAGGTTTCTGAGGCTGTCAAAGCAAAATGGGGAACGATGATCGAGCGTTATCTGCATACGTCGGAGCAGCTTCGGCTTGTATTTTTGCTTATTGATATCCGTCATGAACCATCGGCCAATGATAAGCATATGTATCAGTGGATCGTGGATCAGGGCTTTAATCCGGTGATTATTGCTACGAAGCTGGATAAGCTGAAACGCAGCCAGGTTCCGAAGCACGTGAAACAGATCCGGGTTGGCCTGAATGTAACGGAAGGGACACCGATCGTTCCATTCTCTGCAGTGAGCAAGCAGGGACGGGATGAAATCTGGGATTTGATTGAACAATATGCACTAAATTCTGAAATTTAATAAAAAATTTATAGTAATTATCCCTTATTTCGTATATGATAATAATATATGAAATGAGGGATTTTTATGCGTTTAACATTTTCTGGAGCCGCCCACGAAGTGACGGGAAGCTGTCATTATCTGGAAGCATGCGGACACAAAATATTTATTGATTATGGGATGGAACAGGGAGAAGATTTTTTTGAAAATCAGCCGGTAGCGGCGGCTGCTGCAGAAATAGATTATGTATTTTTGACTCATGCCCATATTGACCATTCCGGATTGCTGCCTTTATTATATGCGGAAGGTTTTCGGGGAACTGTTTTTGCAACCAATGCGACAAAACAGCTCTGTGGTATTATGCTTCGTGACAGTGCCCACATTCAGGAATTTGAGGCAGAGTGGAAGAACCGTAAAGGGCGCCGGGCCGGAAAACCGGAGGTCGTGCCGACGTATACGATGGAGGACGCAGAAGGTGTTCTTGAACATTTTGCGGGCTGTGATTATAACAAGATCATTGACATATGCCCGGGAATCCGTATTCGTTTTACCGATGTGGGGCATTTACTTGGTTCTTCATGTATAGAGGTATGGATCAGTGAAAACGGATTACAGAAGAAGATTGTCTTTTCCGGGGACGTGGGCAACACTCATCAGCCGTTGATCAAAGATCCGTCGATGGTGGAAGAGGCAGATTACGTGGTTATCGAATCGACTTATGGTGACCGTTCCCACGGACAGACCCGGCCGGATTATGTGGAAGAACTCAGCCGGATCATTCAGGAAACCTTTGACCGGGGCGGTAATGTGGTCATTCCATCCTTTGCGGTGGGCCGTACTCAGGAGATGCTTTATTTTATCCGGCAGATTAAAGCGGAGAATCGGATAAAAGGACATGATAATTTTGAAGTTTATGTAGATAGTCCGCTGGCCATTGAGGCAACAACGATCTTTAATCAAAATATTTATGAATGTTTCGACGAGGAAGCCATGGAACTGGTCAAGCAGGGGATTAATCCGATTACCTTCCCTGGCCTGAAAACTTCTGTTTCCAGTGAAGAGTCAAAGGCGATTAATTTCGACAGTCGGCCAAAGGTGATTCTTTCTGCATCCGGCATGTGTGAAGCCGGACGGATTCGTCATCATTTGAAACATAACCTGTGGCGTCCGGAATGTACGGTTTTGTTTGTTGGATATCAGGCCAATGGAACCCTTGGACGGGCATTGGTGGAAGGTGCCCAGGAAGTAAAGCTTTTCGGTGAGACGATCGAGGTCTATGCTCATATTGAACAGTTGGCCGGAATCAGCGGTCATGCGGATAAGCAGGGCTTAATCTGCTGGCTTCAGGGATTTAAAAAGAAGCCGGAACGGGTATTTGTTGTTCATGGTGAAGATGCTGTGTGTGAAGCATTTACAGAGTGTCTGAAAAATGAATACGGTTACGATGCGGTGGCGCCGTACAGCGGCACCAGTTATGACCTTGTTGATAATAGTTGTGTGGTTGAAGCCGTACCGGTTCGCAAGTCGAAGAAGGCTGCGGCCAGAAAGGCCAGTTCTGTATTTGAACGGCTTGTGGCTGCGGGAAGACGGCTTATGGTCGTTATACAGCATAATGAAGGCGGAGCCAATAAGGATTTGGCGAAACTTGCCGATCAGATCAATAATCTTTGTGATAAATGGGACAGATAGATTGAAAAGTTCAGGATAAAAAGAAATGCGGATTATTCATCCGCATTTTTTTTGGTCAGTAATGTTGTCATTAAATAATTATAAATTTCGCTGCTCTGTTTGTGCCAGTGGTCACAGATCAGTTCAGCCTGAAGCTCGGTAGGTACGGTGAGCTGCAGTTTGAGCAGCGGTTCTTTTCCATCTTTGAGAAGAAGTTCCACGTCAAATTCCTGATTTTTTTTCGGAAGATAGCTGGCGGTCACTTCATTCGTTTGGCGGAGGGCATAGTGTTTATCTGCCAGGTAGGCGCAGATATCGTTTTTAATGCCGTCAGAAATGGAGGAGGAAAAGGCCTCCAGAGTTTCTCTGCCAGAAGGTGTCAGCTGATAGTAGGAGCTGTTATTTTTCTGGTCAACGGAAATAAACTGGGCTTCGATTAAATCGGATATGGCCGCCTGAGTCGTAAAGTAGGTGGTATATCCTTTGTCCAGAAGAAATTCACACACCTGAGAATTTGTGAGAGGAAATTCAGAGGCGTTCAGAATATAGAGAATCATTAATTTGTATAAAGTGGATGGATCGGCAATCATAAATGTTCCTTTCCTGACCGTTTGCCAGTGTCCTATAGGGGCGAATACAGCCGTCCCTGCCAGGTGGCTTGGGTTTTAAATGTGTGATGAATCGTGTTCAGAACCTGTTTTTTGTGGCCGCTCCACAGGGGCGCTGTTAATAGGTCCTTTGGACCGTCCCCGGTGATACGGTGGATGACCATTTCCGGGGGCAGAATCTCAATGCATCGGATGACTAAATCCGTATACTCTTCAAGCGTCAGTATGTGAAAGGGTTGAGTATGGTAAATAGTGTCGAGATCTGTTCCGCGCAGTACATGAAGCAGTTGCAATTTGATCCCTTGAATCGGCTGCTGTGCAAGAAAATGATGGGTTTCTAAAATATCGTCTTCCGATTCTCCGGGAAGTCCGAGAATAGTATGGACGATCGTCTCGATACCGGCTTCTCTCAGGCGGCCAAGGGCATCTGTAAAAATATCCAGAGAGTAACCGCGGCGGATAAAACGGGCGGTGTCTTCATGGATCGTTTGAAGTCCAAGTTCGACCCAGACGGGCTTTATCTTATTTATACGCTTTAGAAGTTCAATGACATCCTGTGAAATACAGTCTGGCCGGGTAGCAATGGAGAGAACTGCAGTCTCAGGATGGCAAATGGCAGACATATACAGCTTTTCCAAATATTCTATCGGCCCATAGGTATTTGTAAATGCCTGAAAATAGGCAATAAAACGCTGGCCGACATATTTTTCGGAAAGAAGCTGCTTTCCGGCCTCCAATTGGAGGCGGATATCCGGCAAAGAATCCCTGGCAGGTGGAACATTTTGGAAAATACTGGCTCCGGAAAAGTCTCCGGAGCCTCCGGCGCTGCAGAAAATGCAGCCCCGGTTTCCAAGGCTTCCGTCCCGGTTCGGGCAGGTAAAACCGCCGTCCAGGGCAATTTTATATATTTTTTTGCCAAATTTTTCCTGTAGATACTGATTTAACGAGAAATAAGGTTTTCCATGCCATTGCCGCAAAGCCTCTGAATAGCTGGAAATCATATCAGTCTGCAATATGGTCTTTAACTGCTTTAGAAACCACATCTACAATTCGTGGGTCGAATGGGTCCGGCATAATGAAGTCTTCGGACAATTCTTCATCGGAGACAAGTCCGGCCAGGGCGGCGGCAGCGGCCAATTTCATTTCTTCAGTAATCTGACGGGCACGACCTTCCAGTGCACCTTTGAAAATGCCAGGGAATGCTGTTACGTTATTAATCTGGTTTGGAAAATCAGAACGTCCTGTACCGACAACCCGTGCACCGGCAGCTCTTGCAATATCCGGCATGATTTCAGGAACCGGATTTGCCATAGCGAACATGATGGCATCTTTATTCATAGAAGAAACCATTTCGGCGGTAACGATGCCTGGTGCGGAAACACCGACAAAAACATCTGCGCCCTTTAAGGCGTCAGCCAGAGTTCCTTCTTTATTTTCAAGGTTTGTATATTTGGTCATCTCTTCCTGCATCCAGTTCAGGTTTGGATAATTTTTAGAAATAATACCAAACCGGTCGCACATGGTTACATGTTTAAAGCCATAGGTCAAAAGGAGACGGGTAATGGCGATACCAGCAGAACCTGCGCCATTGACAACGACCTGACAGTCTTCTTTTTTCTTACCTGTCAGACGGAGTCCGTTCATAATTCCCGCCAGAACGACGATGGCTGTGCCGTGCTGGTCATCATGGAAAACAGGAATATCCAGGACTTCTTTTAAGCGTGTTTCAATTTCAAAGCACCGAGGTGCGGAGATATCTTCCAGGTTGATTCCGCCAAAGGCCGGAGCAATGCGGATGACAGTTTCAATAATTTCTTCCGTATCCTGAGTATCCAGGCAGATTGGAACGGCATTGACATTTCCGAATTCTTTGAACAGAGCTGCTTTTCCTTCCATAACCGGCATGGCTGCATAAGCGCCGATGTTGCCGAGACCGAGAACAGCGGAACCGTCGGAGACAACGGCAACGGTATTTGCTTTACTTGTATATGTGTAAACTGCATCCTTGTTTTCGGCGATGACTTTACAAGGTTCAGCAACGCCTGGTGTATAGGCAAGAGCCAGGTCTTCACGTGTTTTTATACGGCATTTGGAAGTGGTTTCAATTTTTCCCTGCCATTCTTCATGGAGCTTTAATGCTTTCTCATTCACTGTCATTTTCTATATTCCTTTCATCATAAGTTTATTAAAATACATGAATAATAATAGCATTTACTATGGATGAAATCAAGAAGAAATGGATTGACAGCCTTTTCGAGGCGTATTAGAATTGAAGGAGCAGGATAACAGAAGGAGAAAGAAAATGGAAAAATCGAAGGTATATTTTGCGAATTTCCGTGCGACTATACGGGAAAATATACAGCAGAAGCTGGTGCGCCTGATGAAGACGGCCGGAATGGACACCATTGATTTTAATAACAAGTATGTGGCTATTAAAATTCATTTTGGAGAACCGGGAAACCTGGCTTATCTTCGCCCAAACTATGCCAAGACCGTTGTGGATTTTGTAAAAAGCATGGGCGGAAAGCCGTTTTTGACGGATTGCAATACCCTCTATGTCGGTGGCCGAAAAAATGCACTGGATCATCTGGACAGTGCTTATGTCAATGGCTTTTCACCATTTTCAACCGGATGTCATGTGATTATTGCAGACGGGTTGAAGGGGACGGACGAAGCCCTTGTGCCGGTGGAAGGCGGGACCTATGTCAAGGAAGCTAAGATCGGTCAGGCCGTAATGGATGCGGATATCATTATTTCGCTGAATCATTTTAAAGGTCATGAAGCGGCCGGCTTTGGCGGAGCGATTAAAAATATCGGTATGGGATGTGGTTCCAGAGCCGGTAAGATGGAAATGCACAGTGCAGGCAAGCCGCATATATCCGAAAGAAAATGTATCGGCTGTGGCCAGTGTACAAAAGTATGTGCCCATGATGCGATTACCATTTCGGATAAGAAAGCATCAATCGACCATAATAAATGTGTCGGCTGCGGACGCTGTATCGGAGTCTGTCCGATGGATGCAGTAAAACCGGCATCGGATGAATCCAATGACATTTTGAATTGTAAGATGGCGGAGTACACAAAAGCGGTTATTGACGGACGACCGAATTTCCATATCAGTCTGGTTATGGATGTATCCCCATATTGTGACTGTCATGGAGAAAATGATGCACCAATTGTTCCGGATGTGGGGATGTTTGCATCCTTTGATCCGGTGGCTTTGGATAAAGCCTGTGCGGATGCTGTCAACAGACAGCCGATTTGCAGGGGCAGTGTTCTGGATGAGGTGGAACATGTACATCATGATCATTTCACTGATATATTCCCGGACACAAACTGGACCAGCTGTTTGGAACATGCCAAGAAGCTGGGACTTGGAACAGATGACTATGAATTAATTCAGATTTAACAGCACTATTTGTGCCTAGAAAGGAATGGAGATTAATATGAAGGAAGCAACTATTTTATTACAGAGTATTGAAGATGTGAAAGAATTTAACCGTATTGTAGCAGTATATGACGGCGATGTAGATTTAGTATCCGGACGTTATGTTATCGATGCAAAATCCATTATGGGTATTTTCAGCCTTGATTTAAGCAAACCAATCAATATTCAGGTTCATGGGGATAACCCGGATACTTTGATTGATTCTTTAAAAGCATTTATTCAGTAAAGCAGTAAAGATTCGGGGATGCGGCGGAAAAGGAGAAAGTATGGAAAAAGAACAGTTATTAGGGACAACATTTACTTGTGAACAGGTGGTTACACCGGATATGACGGCAGCCAGCGCTGTTCCGGGAACACCGAACGTATTTGGTACACCGGTTCTGGTTGCATTGGCAGAAAAGACTTGTTTCATGTGTATGGACCAGGCCAGTGAGGAAGGAGAAGCCAGTGTTGGCGTTACTCTGGATATTACCCATTCTTCACCGACACCTGTAGGTATGAAGGTTTCATGTACAGCGAAGGTTGAAAAAGTTGAAAAGAAGATGGTGACGTTTTCTTTTGAAGCAGTGGATGAGGCTGGTGTTATTGGCACAGGAACTCATGTCAGAGCCTATGTTCAGAAAGACAAGATTGAAGCAAAGGCAGCAGCAAAATTGAATAAATAAAATGGAAGTGTCGCAAAATAACAAATTCTTAGTTATGGAGCGACACTTTTTTGTCATAAAATGCAAAGAAATGAGCTAGCAACGTGCTTTTTTTACGTGCTGAAAGATATGAACAATAAGTCCAAGCACAAAAATAACCGCAGAAAACTTATGTAAAATCTTAATTACCAGTACGCTGTGCATCGGATGTGCTAAAATTCCGGTAACAAGCAGAATTGCCAGAGAGATTAGAAGTACCCAATCCACCAGGCGGGTATACTTGTTTTTATATTTCATTTTAGTCATTTGCTGCCAGGTGTGTATTCCAGGAAGTATTGTGAGTATAAAGCCGAATATTGCATGCGGAATTTCACCAGTAAATCGTTCAATAAAAAGTAGTACACACAGTACGATGGTTATTAACATGAGTGGTCGTTGGATTTTAGTGTTCATTGGGGCCTCCTTTGGTAGTCATTATGATTCGTGTGCAATCAGCTGCGCTATTTAGTTTAGACTAACAGGACGACCGTTGTCAAGTGAATGGACCTATATTTACCATGCCAATATCTGGAAACGTAAGACAGCTTTATTTATTCATAAAAATACCGCCTTGGACATTTATAATTTGTTCAAGGCGGTGTTTTGGATGTATACCTTATCGCGCGGAGCCTGACGGAGTGCGCCCGCCCGAAGGGTATGTATTACGGGATGCCCGAATAGGTATAGACTTTTTAGAAATCAACTTCGTCTGGGTTCCAGCCGGAGAATCCGGTCTGTTCCATAGCGGCAATTGCTTTCATATCTTCATCAGAAATCTCAAAATTGTAAACATCAAGATTGGATGCAATACGGGATGGTGTTACAGACTTTGGAAGCGGGATAATACCGTTCTGAACAGCGAAACGGATACAAATCTGTGCCACACTCTTGCCGTATTTTTCAGCGATGGATGCAAGGAATTCATTGTTGAGGACCTGACCATTTCCGAGAGGACTCCATGCTTCAACAACAATGCCGTTGGACTGACAATAGTCTACAGTTTCCTGCTGAAGATATCCTGGATGGTATTCAATCTGGTCGATCATTGGCTGAATTTCGGTCTGCATCAGCGGTTCCAGATGATGTGGCAGGAAGTTGGATACACCGATGGCGCGGATACGTCCGGCTTTATAAAGTTCTGTGATGGCTTTCCATGTATCCAGATTGATTTCTTTCCAGTTATCAAAGCGGTGTGCTGTAGCTGGCCAGTGAATCAAGTATAAATCTAAGTAATCCAGTCCCATAGTTTCCATCGTTGTTTCAAAAGCAGCCATTGTCTTATCGTAGCCGCGTTTCGAATTCCATAATTTACTTGTTACAAATACATCTTCACGTTTCAGACCGCATTCTGCGATGGCCTGTCCAACGCTTCCTTCATTTTTATATAATGTTGCTGTGTCAATATGACGGTAACCAGCCTCAAGCGCTGCTTTAACGCAGTTGACGGCAGCATCATCCTTGGCCTGCCATGTTCCGAAGCCAATGCCAGGAATTTCCACACCATTACTTAAGGTGAAAATTTTTTTAACCTCCATTTTGTATACCTCCAAATATAAATTTTTGTTATCGATCCCTCATTCTTATCATACTTGAAACGAGGGTATAAAGCAAGAAATATATTTCTTGATGAAACATTTTTCGAATTATGGCCGTCTAATAAGTATAAAGAAAATATTTCTTTATATATCGATTGGAAAAAGGAGGCTTAGTGAATGGAACAATTGATACAATTAGTACAAGAAGCAAAAAAGGGTGATGCAGATGCGTTTACCCGGTTAATGCAAATGCAGATGCAGTCTTTGTATAAGGTGGCCAAATCTATTATGTGGTCGGACGAGGATATTGCAGATACCATACAGGATACAATTTTTAGTTGCTGGCGAAATTTAAAAGGTTTAAAAGAACCAAGGTATTTTAAAACATGGATAACACGGATATTGGTTAAAAAATGTAAAGACCACATTAGAAGAAATCAAACTTTATTTGGAGATGAAGCGTTATTTGGGCTTTCTTCAAATGATACTGACTTGGACAAAGTGGAGTGGAAGGAAACATTGAGATTATTAGATGAGAAATATCGTTTGGTAATGATGTTATATTATATTGAAGGATTTAAAACAAGTGAAATCAGTCAGATTTTAGAAATACCGGAAGCAACTGTCAGGACCCGGCTGGTCAGAGGGCGGGAACGCCTGTCTGAAGTTTATCGGGGAAATGGTGAAAGGAGGGCGTTGTAATGGATGTGGGGAATATTTTCGAAATTTTAAATCAGGAGATTCAAATTCCAGAAGTGGTGCAGAACAAAGCAAATGAGGCGTTTGCACGGATTCAATGCGAAGCGTTACAAAGTAAAATGGAAGGAAATAAAAGGGTAAATACTGGAGCACTTTTTAGAAAAGGCAAGCGGAGAAAACTTACAATGGCTATTCTTGTTACTGTTTTGATTCTGGGAACGATTACAGTGGGAGCGGCGGCTTATATGAAATGGAGCCAGGGAATTGAAGAAGAATTTTATGTCAGTGAAGAAAAGAAACAATTTGTGGAAGATTCCGGGGTTGTAGATTTTCCGGGAGTTTCAGTGAACGATGGCGGTGTCACAGTGACGGTAAAACAGAGTATGGTCGATGATTATTTTGCCTTTGTTGCATTTAAAGTAGAAGGGTTTGAGATTCAGGAGGGGATGGAACCGGGATTTGTCGAGACTAAGGTCGATGTTGAAGGTGAAACGATT
>CATYEA010000012.1 GCA_958405355.1 uncultured Lachnospiraceae bacterium | reverse complement strand
AATATGGGTTTGCCAGCCAGGACTCGTATATCTCCTTGTAGTCCATTGGAATCTCCTCCTTATAATTTCAAAACTCTATGTGCTTCTATTATACCCGATTCCTCACAAAAATGCACTATTTTTTTGATTTCTTTACTTTATTTTTAGACAAATTGTCCGATTTTCTTACAAAAATCATCCATTTCTGACAAAAATGTACTCCGTTCACTTTTTTCCCGAATCAGTTTATTCAGCTTATCCATGTTCTGAGCCGACATCCAGCTCTTTCGTGAGTTTTGATACCGATTGGCAATTTTCCAAAACTTCTCCGGGAAAACCATCATTCCATAAATGCAGCAGGCCTGACCATAATTCAAAGGCATTACCCGGTGATAGGTCTTTAACATTGCCATTCCAAGCCCTGCATTCCAATGATTCTTCTCCAGCATTTTACGCATATAAACATACAAATCATAAACCTGAAGGTCCATACGCATCTGGTCAAACCTCACTAAAGCCATATCCCCATGGGTCACCAAAATATTGTGCTGATTATAATCCCCATGGCATAGTCTCTGTTCTCTCCTGTTCTGTTCATATAAGTCCATATATCCAGCACCGGAAAGGATTTCCTGAGCGGCAGCCCCCGCCTCATCAAACTCCTGATAAACTTCCATAAATCTGCGATCAAAAGCATTTTTCTGTTTCTTACGGTAAATGTAATTGCGGATGGTCTTTAACTCACGGCGTCTGCGAGCCATTTCATCAAAAAGATTCCCCTGCAAAAACACCTCATAGATTTCTTCATTCCGTGAAATGTCATGCATCCCTTTATGAAGGCCGGCCATATAAGCCACCGCCCTTAAAATCTCTTCTTTATCTCTTGTACTGCACTCCCTGCCTTCATACCAGTCTGTCAGGACATAATTTTGTCCATCTTCATCCGTCGTCAGTAAACTCCCTTCTTTGTTTGCAACAAACTGATCTATGTAAATATATCCACGTTCTCTGAGACAGGCTTTCACCATCATTTCCCATTGAAGATGCTTTGGCGAACCATGATAGACCCGAAACAGCTTTAACCCCTGTTCCGTATCGCACAGCCAGGCACCCCGTCCCCGGTAAAGACGTTTGATTTCCAAATGGTAACACTCTAACAGCTCTCTGATTTTTTCTTCCAAAAGAAATCCCTCCCAGATATGTTAAAAGACAGTTTCTATTTAACATATGAGGGAGGGCTTCATCATATTACCTGAATACTCCGTCTTACAGCAGGTGGACGCCCTGACTTTCCAGCGCCTCAACCACTTCATCCGGCCATACAGAAGCAATAACTTCGCCGATATGAGCTTTTCTTAAATAAAACATACAAATCCGCGCCTGGCCAATACCGCCGCCAATCGTATATGGTAACTCACCATTTAACAGGGCCTTATGGAACATTAACTCCTTACGTTCCGGACAGCCCCGAACTTCAAGCTGATGCATTAAGGCTTCTTCATCAACACGGATACCCATGGATGACAGTTCAAAAGCCGTATCCAACAGCGGATAGTAAACGAGGATATCACCGTTTAATTCCCAGTCATCATAGTCCGGTGCGCGTCCGTCATGAATCTCACCGGAACCCAGTGCCCCGCCGATTTTCATCAAGAATACCGCACCTTTCAGACGCACGGCCTCACGTTCTCTTTCCTTCGGTGTCAGATCCGGATACATATCTTCCAGCTCCTGAGTCGTCATAAAAGATATCTCCGGCGGCAGCATTTCTTCAATGTATTCATATTGAATCGCCATATATTTTTCGGTATTCTTCAAAGCTTTGTAGACTTTCTTCACAATAGATTTCAGTGTTTCTTCATTCCGTTCTTCTTTATCAATAATCCGTTCCCAATCCCACTGGTCTACAAGGATTGAATGAAGATGGTCCGTATCCTCATCCCGGCGGATCGCATACATATCTGCATAAAGTCCTTCACCATGCTTAAATCCATACCGTTTCAACGCAAAACGTTTCCATTTTGCCAGGGAATGCACAATTTCCACTTCCCGGTCTTCCTGTTCCCGAACACCAAAATGTACCGGGCGCTCGACACCATTTAAGGTATCATTTAAACCGCTTTCCGGATATACAAAAAATGGAGCCGACACACGGGTCAGATTCAATTGTCTGGCCAGCTCTTTTTCAAAAAAATCTTTTACGCACTTAATCGCAACTTCTGTTTCCCGAATATTCAGAGGTGATTCATATCCCTCTGGCACCCACATTGGATTCATATCACTCACCACAGCCAGTTTTCATTCTGGCTGCATGCTCCTTCCTTCCAATTTTTACCTTCTTATTATAGTTTATATACTGTAAAAGTATCAAGTCATTTTGCGTCAAATGCAAAATTGCAATTATTGCATAATTGCATATACTTTTTTCTGAAACTTTTATCAAAAGCCCGCATTTTTGCTGTCTTTTTTTTAACAAAAAGTTGGCATGAGAATTGCGGTATAAAAAGATGAATAATAAAAGGAGGTTTACTATAATGAAAGGTTTTACAATTAAAGATTTATCTATTGGACAGGAAGCCAGCTTCACAAAAACTATCAGTGAAACAGACGTTTATTTATTTGCCGGTATTACAGGCGATATCAACCCAGCACATTTAAATGAAGAATATGCTAAAAATACATTCTTCAAGGGCCGTATCGCCCACGGTATGCTTTCCGCTGGTTTAATCTCCGCTGTACTCGGCGTACATATGCCAGGACCAGGTACTATTTATTTAAGCCAGACTCTGAACTTCTTAGCTCCAGTTCGCATGGGCGATACAATCACAGCAACAGGTAAAGTTGTTGAAATGATTCCTGAAAAGAACAGAGTAAAAATCGAAACCATCTGTACTAATCAGGATGGCGTTGTTGTTACCAAAGGCGAAGCTATGGTAATGCCACCTAAGTAAAATGGGGTTACATTCAAAGGGCAGCATGTAAGACTTCCCCTCTTAAATTGAAGTTTTACTTGCAAAAGCGGTATCGTTCGTACCAGACGATACCGCTTTTTTAGTGGTACAGGAAATGACCTGTTCCACTGAAAAAGCGACTCCGCTGTGGACACCCTAGTTTGATATTTCTATAACATTCAACTTGCCGCCCTGCATACATACTTGAAAGTTTCTGTCATTTCCATTCTTTCTAATCGAATCACAATCATTAAAAGAGCCTTAGAAGACATTCACCTGTCTCCTAAGACCCTTTTGTCGTATTTGTTAAATTTGGAATCGCTCTTAAAATTTTTATTTATCGTAAGATATATTATATTTTGCCATTTTCCGTGAAATGGTGGACTGATTGACTTTGAGAACTTCCGCAGCACTCTTGCCGCTTCCATAACGCTGAACGACAGACTCTATGATCTGCTTCTCGAATGCGTTCAGGTTCTCCTCCAGGCTCATCCGACTGTCAAACTGGCATCCGGTAATGCCTTCACCGCTGCGATTCGTCGGAACCATCAATTGGCCGTCCAGCATCTGAGGCGGAATCTTTTTAATGCAGTAAACAGACGATGCACTGATCAAAACAATTCGTTCCACAAAGTTTTTAAGTTCCCTGACATTTCCCGGCCAGGAATAATTTTTTAATATATTCATAACCTCCGGTGAAAAGGTCTTTTCCCGTCCATATTTTTTACAATATTTATTCAGGAAATAATCAATCAGCGGTTCGATATCGCTTGGACGTTCCCTCAACGGCGGGATAAGCGCCGGGATAACATTTAATCGATAATACAAATCCGCACGGAAGGTTTTTTTCTTAATACATTCACTCAAATCCTCATTTGTCGCAGCGATCAGTCGGAAATCAATTCGCTTTGGACGGTCAGAACCTATCCGCTGCACCATTTTTGTTTCAATGGTTCTTAAAATTTTCCCCTGAAGCGCTAAAGGCAGAGAGTTAATTTCATCCAAAAACAATGTAGATTCATTGGCTGTCTCTATGAGACCCTTTTTACCGCTGCCCAAAGCACCGGTGAAGGCTCCTTTTTCATAACCAAACAATTCGGATTCAAGCAAAGTCTCAGGGAAGGCCGCACAGTTAATACGCACCATTTCTTTATCCTTGCGCTCGCTCATTTCATGAATATATTCGGCCAGCACTTCTTTACCGGTTCCTGATTCTCCCTGAATAAGAATATTGGCATCGGTGGAAGCCACATTATTCATCGCCCGAATTAAATCTGACATTTGAGGACTATTATATATCAAAAGCTTATTATCTGACGGATGCTTATTTTCAATCTCTTTTTCTGCCTGATATTTATTCAGCGCGTCATAATAATAGCCAATCAGCTCTTCCATATCTCTCATGACACCGATAATATATTTAATGTCACCTTTATCATCGAAAATCGGCATCTGTGAAACCATCTGCATCTGTTCTTTGCCCTGGCTGTTAAAAATCCTCTGGCACATGACGACTTCTTTTTTCTGCTCATACACATTACGGGAAATTACATAATCAATCAGACCGTCGTCATACATATCAAAAACATTATACTGGAGCAGCCGTTCTCTGGGAAGATCAAATTTTTTTATCATTGCATAATTTACATAAATCATATTCCCCTTATTATCCAGAACATACAGCGCATCCGGCATATTATCAAAAACGTCTTCATAAAATTCATATCTTTCTTCGATGGTTGCTACTTTTTCCATGAAAATCCCCTTGTCCTTACTGCCCTTTCTCCCGTTTACAGCAGTATATATAGTTCTAAACAGCACGATACACTCCTTTTATTCTATAAAAAGGAGTGTATCTTAATGATAACTTATTTTGATTTTTTAATCAATAACAAATTAGCAAATACCAATCATAGCAAAAATAATACATACGATTACTGCGATTGTAGGGATAACACAGCAGTTCATACCGATATCGATATAGGAATCTTTATGTGTCAAACCACAAACACTTAACAGAGTGATAACAGCGCCGTTGTGTGGCAGAGTATCAAGACCACCAGAAGCAACGGATGCAACTCTATGAAGAGCCTCTGGGCTGAGGTTTGGATCGTTAGCTGCTAATTCCATGTATTTCGGTCCTAATGCTTCAAGAGCGATACCCATACCACCGGAAGCAGAACCTGTAGCACCTGCAAGTACGGATACGGAAATAGCTTCGGAAATCAGAGGAGTTCCAGGGATACCAAGAAGCATTGTTGTCAATGTTGCGAAACCAGGAACGGCTTTAACAACACCACCGAAACCGTTAGCAGCAGCTGTATTACCGATAGACATAAGACCGCCGGCTGCGCCGTCGTTGATAGCCTTCGGGAATTCCTTAGCACACTTGAAGTTCAATACGATAGCAAGAACAACTGCGATCAACAGAGATCCTACCAACGGAACACCAAGGATATTCAATGTTACAGGAACAGATACAAGAGGAATCAGAGAAACGATTGGGTTTGGCAGAGAAGTATCATCTGCAATAGCCTCAACGTTAGATGGTTCAACAAAGTGTAAACCTTCTTTTCTCAGTTTGTTTTCTCTCATCTTCATCCACAGAACACCAAGTACTAACATAACTAATGCTGCAACAACACCCATGATAGGAGCTGCCATAGCTGTTGTACCATAGTAGTTTGTAGGGATAATGTTCTGAATCTGAGGTGTACCAGGGATAGCTGTCATAGTGAATGTGAAAGCACCCAGGGAAATAGCACCAGGAATCAGTTTGTTAGGGATATCAGCTTCTCTGTAAAGAGCTACAGCCAGTGGGTAGATAGCAAATACAACTACGAACAGAGAGATACCACCATATGTCAGAACGGCACAAGCAATAACTGTAGCCAGAATAGCCTGTTTAGCGCCGATCAATTTTGTAAGCCAAAGACCTACAGACTTAGCAGCACCGGAAACCTCCATAACTTTACCGAAAATAGCGCCGAGCATGAATGCTGGGAACCATGTCTGTAAGAATGTAGCCATAGCTGCCATATAATTATCTGTCCACATTGTCAATACATTAATTGTAGGGTCTTCAAACATACTGAGGAGTGCTACAACTGCTGCACAAACTGGTGCAACCCAGAGAATGGACTGGCCTTTAAATGCTAAGAAAATGAGCAGGGCCAAGCCTAATACAATACCAAATAAACTCATATTATTTTTCCTCCCTCGTTAAGTTACAACTATTTTGCCTTAGCCAAGATTTCGTCTTTGATACCCATCGGAGCATCAACGAAAATTCTAAGATCCATAGTCTTCAGATTCTCAGCAACCAGAGGTTTGAAATCCATCTGATCAAGAACCTGGGTCTGAAGATCGATACCTGGAGCGATTTCAGTAACGGTCAGACCATCTTCCAACAGCTCGATAACCGCACGTTCTGTAACGAACATAACATGCATCTTATTTCTGCGAGCATAATCACCGGAGAATGTAACCTGTTCAACAGAAGAAACAAATTTCTTCTTCTTACCTTCCTGAACGATTACCAGTTTACCATCTTCTACTGTTGTTTTCAGTCCGCCGGCTGTGAAAGTTCCGCAGAAGATACAATTCTGTGTATTCTGGGAAATGTTAATAAAGCCGCCGCAGCCTGCAACATTTGTTCCAAACTTACTTACGTTAACGTTACCATTAGGGTCACATTCAGCAAGACCAAGATATGTAACATCAAGTCCGCCGCCATCGTAGAAATCGAACTGGCTGACTTCCGGCAATTCGCCCCAGCCGTTAACTCCTGCACCAAAGGAGCCGCCGCCGCTTGGAACACCGCCGATCATACCGGACTCGGTTGTCAATGTCAACTGATCTGCAAATCCCTCTTCACCTGCTACTGTAGCAACTTTTTCAGGAATACCTACACCTAAGTTAACAACTGCATTTGGAACAAGTTCCATCGCACATCTTCTACCAATAAATTTCTTGGTACCAAATGGTTCTGGAGCAACAGCGTCCGTAGGAACTTTGTAAGCACCGGATAATGTTGGGTTTACAAAGAAATCGGCACACTGTCTGTGGGTTTCTTCCGGATCATCCGGAACAACGATTGCGTCTACAAAGATACCAGGAACTGCAACCTGTCTGGATGGAATCGTATCAGCCTGAACAATATGTTTAGCCTGAACGATAACTTTACCACCGCAGCCTTTAGCAGCCATAGCAGCAGATAAAATGTCCAATGGAAGAATTTCATCTTCAATTGTACAGTTACCGTTTGTATCCGCTGTAGTTACACGGATTAATGCAATATTTGCCTTTGGCAGCATGTAATAGAGCTGCTCTTCGCCTTCAACTTCGATAACTTTGATGATATCTTCTGTTGTACGGCTATTTAACTTACCGCCTTCCAGACGAGGGTCAACAAAAGTTTCAAGACCTACATTTGTGATGTAGCCCTTACGTCCCTGTCCCATCGCACGGTACATCTCGATAATAACACCCTGAGGAAGGTTGTATGCTTCCACCTTGTTATTAATGATCATATCGATTACCTTTGGAGAAAAGCCATAATGTCCGGCAATCCAACGTTTGATTAATCCTTCTTTGGCCCAACGTTCCTGCTGTCCGCCCTTTTTGTTACCCTGGCCGGCACCATACATAATCGTCAGGTTGTTCGGAGTTCCCGTTGCATCAAAAGAATCTGCAACAGCCTTCATGATAGCGTCTGGAGTACCTGCGGTAAGGAAACCACTGGTAATGACAGTGTCATTTGGCTGAATCATAGCAACGGCCTGATCCATTGTAACTACTTTACTCATATCAAAAACCTCCCATACAATTATATGCCTGCCAGCCTTCAGCAAACATATAATATTTTTCTTGCAGCTTAATTAAATTAAAAATGCAATATAATTAATGACCGGAAAACGCACCACTGAATTCCGGCTATTTATCTTCAACCCCGTTCAGGAGTCCCTAACCTCCCAAACGGGGTTTCAGCCAATGTATAAATACTATACTATTTCTCTAATTTTTTCAATGCTTCTGTTAATTTTGGAATGATTGCTGTACAATCGCCAACAATACCTACATCAGCAATTTCAAAAATCGGAGCTGTGTTATTCTTATTGATAGCAATGATCAAATCAGAATCTTCCATACCAGCTGCATGCTGGATAGCACCGGAGATACCTGCTGCAATGTAAAGGTTTGGACGAACTGTTTTACCAGTCTGACCAACCTGACGATCTCTGTCGATCCATCCTGCATCAACACATGCTCTGGAGGAAGCGATCTCGCCGCCGAGTTCGTCAGCAAGTTCTTTCAGCATACCGAAACCTTCTGGTCCGCCGATACCACGTCCGCCGGAAACAAGGATCTTAGCTTCTGTAATATCCACAGTTTTCTTTGTATCTTTAACAACTTCACGAATCTTGATGTTCATATCAGCTTCGCTTACGCCTGCATCAAATACTTCTACTGTGCCGGATTTGGAAGGATCCTCTGCCAGTGCCTGCATAACGCCTGGTCTTACAGTAGCCATCTGAGGACGGAAGTTCGGGCAAACGATTGTTGCCATGATATTTCCGCCGAAAGCCGGACGAGTCATCCAAAGACCTTTGGATTCTTCATCGATTTCAAGTTTCGTACAGTCAGCTGTCAAACCTGTATGTACTCTTGCAGATACACGAGGAGCAAGATCACGGCCGATAGCTGTTGCACCATAGATAACGATTTCAGGTTCTTTTGCTTTAATAATTTCATTCATTGCTTTAGCATATGGTTCTGTAGAATATTCTCCAAGAACAGGAGCATCCACAGCGATAACCTGGTCAGCACCAAATTTAAATAATTCAGCAGCGGCAGCCTGGATACCATCGCCTAAAACAACAGCAACAACTTCCTGGCCTAAAGCATCTGCCAGTTCTCTAGCTTTACCAATCAGTTCATAAGCAACTTTCTGGATAACTCCATCTCTCTGCTCTGCGAAAACATATACATTCTTACTCATTGTTTCACCTGCTCCCTAATTAAATGATGTATTTTTCTTTTAACTTGTTAACGATAATTTCAACTGCTTCGTCAGCGGAAACTTCCTGATAAAGTGTTCCGGCTGGTTTAACAGGTTTTGTAAAGGACTTCTTAACCTGTGTCGGAGATCCTTTTAAACCTAAGTTAGAATCATCTACACAGCCCTGAAGGTCTTCGTAACCCCATACTTTGACTTCTTTTTCTCTGTATGCGTCAAAAATACCGCCAACACTCATATAACGAGGTTCGATCTCTTCGCCGAGAGTTGTGATTAACAATGGTGTTTTAGCTTCGATAATGTGATAGCGATCTTCAAAGTTTCTGCGGATAACTACAGTGTCATCGCCTTCAACTTCAACGCTTGCTGCATAGCTCACATGTGGAATTCCAAGATGTTCAGCAATCTGAGGACCAACCTGTGCGGTATCACCATCGATAGCCTGACGTCCTGCTACGATCAGATCGTAATCCAGTTTTTTGATTGCGCCTGCAATTGTGGAAGATGTTGCCCATGTATCAGCGCCGCCGAATTTTCTGTCAGATACGAGTACTGCTTCATCAGCGCCCATAGCTAATGCTTCTCTTAAAGCAACGTCTGCCTGTGCAGGTCCCATGGAAACAACTGTAACTGCTGCGCCTGTTTTTTCTTTAATCTGTAATGCAACTTCAAGAGCTGCTTTGTCATCAGGGTTAATAATACTTGGAACGCCATCTCTGATAAGTGTTCCAGTAACCGGATCAAGTTTAACTTCTGTTGTATCCGGAACCTGTTTGATACATACTACGATATTTTTCATGTCCTGATTCTCCTCTCCAAAATACTAGTGTAACATTGCACCAGAGATAACCATTCTCTGAACTTCAGAAGTACCTTCATAGATTTCAGTGATCTTAGCATCTCTCATCATACGTTCAACCGGGTAATCTCTTGTATAACCATAACCACCGAATAACTGAACAGCTTTTGTTGTTACAGCCATAGCAGTTTCTGCTGCGAATAATTTTGCAGTAGCAGCGTCAACAGTATATGGAAGTTTTTCACCTTTTCTCCAAGCTGCTTTATATACAAGATATTTAGCGGCTTCAGTTTTTGCAAACATATCTGCCAACTGGAACTGAGTATTCTGGAACTGAGAAATTTTTCTTCCGAACTGTTTTCTTTCTTTTGTATACTTAACAGCTTCATCGATAGCGCCTTCAGCAAGACCTAAAGCCTGTGCTGCGATACCGATACGTCCGCCATCCAGAGTCTTCATAGCCAGAGCAAAGCCTTTTCCTTCTTTGCCGAGCATGTTTTCCTTTGGAACGATACAATTTTCAAAAATCAGCTCACATGTGGATGAACCACGGATACCCATCTTTTTCTCGTGAGGGCCCACGGAGAATCCTGGGAAGTCTCTTTCCACGATAAATGCGGAAATACCTTTTGTTCCTTTAGATTTATCAGTCATAGCCATAACGATGAAAATATCTGCTGCTTCAGCGTTTGTGATGAAAATCTTGGAACCGTTTAATACATAGTGGTCACCTTCCAGAACAGCTTTTGTCTGCTGCATGGAAGCGTCTGTACCAGCACCTGGTTCTGTTAAGCCGAATGCACCAATTTTTTCGCCTTTTGCCAGAGGTACCAGGTATTTCTGTTTCTGTTCTTCTGTTCCGTTTTCAAGAATCGGAGTTGCACATAAGGATGTATGTGCGGACATAATAACGGATGTTGTACCGCAAACTTTAGCCATTTCTTCAACAGCCATGATATATGTAAGGACATCTGCACCCTGTCCACCATATTCCTTCGGAATCGGAATACCCATCATGCCATACTTAGCCATTTTCTTAACAGTCTCCCATGGGAATCTTTCTTCCTCATCCAATTCCTGAGCCAACGGTTTTACTTCTTTTTCAGCAAAGCTTCTGTATAACTGCTGTGCAAGAAGATGCTCTTTCGATAAACCAAACTCCATAAAATTCATCCTCCTTAAACTTATAATTTTTTTCAATAGATTAATCCGCAATTTTCATGCCAACTTTTTCAACATCAAAAAGCCCGCAAATACAAGGCTTTTTGTCGATTTTTTCACAAACGCATTATGCAATTTCGCATTTTCATGCATTTGTGCATAATGCGTTTTTGAAATATTTTGCATGCAAATTAAACTATTTTTAAAAAATGCAATATAATTACTCTGTCAGTATAACACATTTTAGAGAATTTGGCCACTATTTGTACCTATTTTTTCAATAATTCAATATTGTTTTAACCAAATTTTGCTATTATCTTAACAAGCATGAAAACGACTAAATTTTGACAAAAAGTGCGAAACAGGAGCATCCCTTATTCCATCCACGTTTATGTGAAGAAATTAAGGGGCTGCTCCTGCCAAAATTTCATTTTACTTCTTTAGAATTTATTTATTTTTATCATAATCTACTTTCGAAATTTTTACCGGATATTTGCGCATATATTTACGCAGCGCCTGGGAATTTACCATATATCCCTGAATCTCAAAAAGTTTTTTGCCGGAACGATTGTAAAACCGCATTTCCTCACATCTTGGAGACACTACAATATCAATTCTTCCCACGCTCTTCGCCGGATAAGATTCAGCCTTTCCTTTAATCGGCTGATAGGTCAGCGTATCGCCTTGTACTGTCAGATTCCGTTTAAAATAGACATAGCATGTTATAATCGATGCGATCACACAGGCGGCCGCCAGTACATAAGCCGTGACAACCTGACCTTCTGTTGTATTGGTCGATGCCAGCCAGACAAAAATCGCTGCAGCCACAATTCCAAAAAGAGCAATGACCAGCCAGAAGCTGCTTTCTGTCACCTTAAAATTATCCTCATCCACTGCCGTTGTTTTTCCAGGATTTTTCATCATATTAAACACAACGAGCGCCATGATGACAGCCAGCAAAGGAATGGCCGCCGACTGGACAACGAGCAAAACCTGATTTACAATATCCATATTCCGTCCTCCTTTGTTTTTAATTTCAAGCCGGAATATGGAGCTCCGGTTGAAATCCTAATTCAATACATCCGCCATAAGTTCCTCCGGCGTGATGTCATTTTTCAGCAATCCTTCTTCTTTCAGCCAGTCAATATTTGCCTGCCATACGGAAGCTTCCTGTGCACCAAATTCCCCATCGGAAGAAGCCAGTACCGGAAGAAGCACTTCCATACTCCGCATCTCCACATCCTTATCCAATGGGAAATTTTCAGCATTCTGATTAGCCAGCAGAATATCAAGAGCTGCTTCAGGATCTGCTTTCATATCTTCAAATCCTCTGGCAGAAGCCCGCATGAAGGCAGCCAGAGTATCAGCATCGTTGTTAATCATATCATCACTTGTGACAAAAATCAACTCATAGCTTCCTGGAACACCATATTCCTGCGGGTAAAAATAGCTGACTTCAAAGCCCTCTTTTTCCATCTGAGGCACTTCATGGTTTACCATACATCCAATTGTTGCATCAACCTGTCCGGTAGTCATAGAAGACATCAGGTCAAATCCCACATCGACCAATGCCACCGAATCCACATCAACCCCGGCTGTTTCCATCATCGTACGAATCATCGCCTCACTCAGTTCGGTTCCCGAATATCCGATAGTTTTACCAACTAAATCTTCCGGTCCATTAATATTTTTCTCTTTTAAAGATAAAATAATATTTAAATCCGACTGGGTCAGGGCGCCGATACAGCGGATCGGTACATCCTGGTTTACACGGGCCATAATGACATCCGGCAGATAATAAATTCCAACTTCTGCTTTTCCTGCGGCAGTCAAAGACATGGCGTCATTGGTATTTGAAGGGAACTGAACATTCACTTTAATACCTTCTTCCGCATAATATCCTTTTTCAATGGCATCATAAATAAAAGCATGCACCGCATTCGGATACCAGTCAAGAACGATATTGACTTCTCTTAATTCGCCGTCATCCGGATTTTCTGCTTCAGTTGCTGCCTCGGCGCCACTTCCGGTTTCGACCGCCGTTTCCGCGCTGTTTCCGGTCTCGGCTGTTGTTTCTTTACTTTCCTTTTGTCCGCAGGCTGTCATGCTCAAAAGCATAACGCCGCACAAAAATGCTGCAAGTATTTTTTTCATAACTCTTTCCTCCATTTAATTAATATGTTTTCAAGCAGGCTGATAACGCCCACCAAAATCATCGCTACCGCAGATAACAATATGATCGGCGCAAAAACTCCAGCCCCGTCAAGCTGAGTCATCATTCTGCGGCTAAAATATCCAAGCCCGCTCTGGGCTCCAAGCCACTCACCGATAGCCGCCCCGATAACGCTCAACGGAATCGCCATCTTTATCGCTGAGAAAAAATGCGGCAGGGCCGTCGGCAGCTTTAATTTTATAAAAATATCTTTTTTCGTCGCACCATAGCTAATCAGCAATTCTTCCATCTCCCGTTTCACTGATTTGAAACCGTCAAAAACAGTAATTGTAATCGGGAAGAAAGTCATGAGGATGGTCACTACAATTTTGCTCCATATGCCATAACCGAACCACACGACAAACAAAGGGGCAATGGCCGTTGTCGGTATCGTCTGAGAAGCGATAACGATTGGATAAAGGGCCTGCTCCACAACACTGCTGGCATCCATCAAAACCGCCAGTCCAATTCCCAGAACAATCGAGATGACTAATCCGATGGCCGTCACCTTCATCGTCGCAGGAAGATGTATCATGAAAAGCGGTTCTCTGAGTTCCCACAGCTTTCTGAGAATTCCCATCGGCGTCGGCAAAATATAAGCCGCGTCCATATGCCCCGCACCAAGCTGCCACAGCATAAGAATGATCACAAGAAAAATCGCTGAAGGCAAATATCGTTTCATATCACATCACCTGCCTTCTAAGTTTCATGGTCAGCTTCGCCTTTAATGCCTCGATATCCGGATGGCGCAAAAATTCCCGGTCTCTCGGATATCCTTCCGGGACTTCCACAATTTCCAGTTCAGTAATCGGTGTGTCCGTAATAATATATATCTTTTTGGACAAAAAAATTGCTTCTTCCACATCATGGGTGATAAATAAGATCGTCTTATGAAAATGCTGCCATTGACTCAAAAGCCATTCCTGCATATCCATCCGGGTCAGGGCATCCAGCGCGCTAAAAGGCTCATCGAGAAGCATCAGATCCGCATCAGTCAATAGGGTTCTTGCAAAAGAAATCCTTTGACGCATACCGCCGGACAGATCTTTTGGATATTTATTGCGGTAGTCTTCCAGTCCAACTTCTTTCAGCACTTCCGTAACCCGTCTTTCCTGCTCCGCCTTACTTTTTTTCTGTATTTCCATGGGCAAACAAAGATTCTTTTCAATGGTCCGCCACGGAAACAACAAGTCTTTTTGAGGCATATATCCGGCATAACTTTTGATTCCGTGAATTTCCTTTCCATCTACATAAATCTCTCCCTGATCCGCTTCCAGAAGACGATTAATCAATCGAAAAATCGTGCTTTTACCGCAGCCACTGGCACCGATCAGCGATACAAACTCTCCCCGATCTACATGAAAAGACAAATTTGTCATCATCGCTTCACTATCTTCCGGATAACGGAAGGTTACATTTTTAAATGTCAGCATTTTTACATCTCCATATTCCATGCCATATCCCAGAACATACCTTCATAACGGCTGCAATTTATAAATACTTCTTTCAATTCTTCTACACGTTTGCGGCCAATGCCGTCGCCAAGGGTATTGACAAGATAGAGTATTTCATTGTTCATATCGTTATATTCTTTGGATGTGTAGCCTTTCACCCATTCCCCGTAAAATGGATGATTAACTGCATCCGGATATTTTTCAGCCAATTTTCGGCCAATCTCCGCATAACTCCAGGCACAGGACAAAATGGCCACCAAAATATCCAATTCATTTCCTCTGAATCCAACCTCCAGCATGTAACTTGTATAAGACGCATTGGCCAGACTCTTTGTAGCTCTCGCCACCTCTTCATCGGTAATTCCAAGACGCTCCATATAACCCGAATGAATATCCATTTCTCCACCCAATGTATCTTCCACAAAATATGAAAAACGACGAATCATCGACGGCTCCGTAGATTTAACAACACCCAGTGCAAATACTTTGGCATAATCATATAAATACAGATAGTCCTGAAGCATATAAAACCGGAATTTTTCGATCGGAAGGCTGCCATCCCCAATTCCATTTACAAAAGGATGCTCATGGTATCCCCTCCATATATTTTTTACACTTTCATATAATTCATCCGTTAACATCATCTTTTTTCCTCCTCGAAATTCTTCGCTTGACTTGTGCCTTACTCGAAAAAAGAGCTTTCCAAAAGGAAAGCTCTGTAAATTCTATGTTCTGCTTCCCTACGTCGGTATTACCCGCATCAAGTTCAAAGGGTCAAGTCTGTGACTTTCTCAGCTTTCGCTCCCCTAGCATAATCAACATTATTCGATTTCTTTTTCATTATAACACGATTTCGGCACTTGTAAAGTTTTATTTTTCTTCCCCGCCGTTCTTGAAATAATATAACGTGGACGTCCCTTAACTTCTTCATATATTTTCGATATATAATACCCAATGATTCCAAGGCTCATCATGACCAGGCTTCCTATAATAAGAAGCAACAAAATCACCGTTGTAAATCCCTCCAATGCATGACCACCAAAATAACGCACAAGAGATTCGATGGCCATGACAACAGCAAATATAAACATAAACGCGCCGGCCACCGTCACCATCTGCAGCGGCACAGAAGAAAATGCCGCAATATTTGTCACCGCATATTTCACCAAAGACCAGGTTGACCATTTGGATTCCCCCGCCTCCCTCGGCTGCACATCGAACTCTACGGAGGTCGTCTCAAAACCGACCCATGATGACAATGCTCTGAAAAAAGCGTTACGTTCGGGCATGTCCAGCAATGCTGCCACGGCCCGTTGATCAAGCAATTTAAAATCCGAGGCTCTGGACATATCAATTCCCGTCGCCTTCGTCATCATTTTATAAAAAAGACCTGCACTTGCTTTATGTCCAAAACTTTCTCTGCCCCGGGAATGTTTCACTCCCTCAACGACCTCATACCCGGCCTGCCACTGGCGGTACATCTCCACAACGGTTTCCGGCGGATGCTGTAGGTCGCAGTCCATCACTACCGAACAATCCCCTGATGCCTCAGCCAATCCGGCAAAAATGGCGGCTTCCTTTCCAAAATTTCTGGAAAAATGAATGCCTCGGACAAAATCATGTGCTTTAGCCATCTTATCAATCTTTGACCAGGTTCCATCCTTGGAGCCATCATCCACAAAAATCAATTCAAATGATATCTTCTCGGCGTTCAGCAGTGTTTCCAACCGTTCCTCTGCCCGTTCAATCATCATCTCTTCATTGTATGCCGGTAAAATCACCGATAACAACGCCATGCCTATCCCTTCTCTCTAAACAAACTGTTTTTTAATATTGCAATTCCTGCAAAATCTATTATAATCTATTAAGCAGAACATGTAAAAGGAGTTTTTTATGAATTTATTTATAGGCCCCGCTGTCAACGGTATCGGCGTCATTGCCGCAGGCATTTTGGGCAGTACAGCAAAGAAAATCATCCCGGAACGCATGGGGGAAACACTCCTGAAAGTAATGGGACTTGCAACAATCTACATAGGCTTTTCCGGCGCCCTGAAAGGCTCGCATATTATGGTTACCCTGGCTTCTCTGGCCCTGGGCACAGTGATCGGCGAATTATTCGACTTAGAAAAACGTATAAACCAGCTCGGTGACTGGCTCCAGCAGCGTTTTCAACCGAAAAATTCCAATGTTTCCATCGCCGAAGGTTTTGTCAATTGCAGTCTTCTCATCTGTGTTGGGGCTATGGCCATTGTCGGTGCCATGGAAAGTGGATTGACCGGAACCCACAGTACCTTGTTTGCAAAATCCTTCATTGACACTGTCGCCGCTTTTATTATGGCTTCAACTATGGGAATTGGTGTTGCCCTTTCCGGTGTTCTCGTTATGGTCTATGAAGGACTTATGGCCCTTATGGCCCAATTCATAGCCCCTCTGCTTACAGAGATTGTCATTAATGAAATGACCTGTGCCGGTTCAATTATCATCGTAGGCGTCGGCCTGAATCTCTTAAAAATTACAAATATACGTATTATGAATACAGTTCCAGGAATATTTCTTCCAATCTTTT
>CATYEA010000011.1 GCA_958405355.1 uncultured Lachnospiraceae bacterium | reverse complement strand
GAAGATTTGTTTACAGATGAATTGTCCGAATACTGATTTTTAAAAATGCGAGCTATGTAGGGTAACTGAATTAATAACTATCTTAAGGCTTGCATCCCTGAGGATGCAAGCCCGATTTTTTAGAAATTTTCTTCACGTATTTCTCGCAGAACCTGTTCGGCAAAAAGTTCAATCAGCTCTCTTGCGTATGGCCGATTGTAAAGAAGTACATTGCAGTGTTTCTTGAAGTACTCAAAACCACCGTTATTCCAGAATGCATCCCGCAATGTTCGAATATCTCTCTCGACGGCTTTTGGCGTGGCGCCAAAGCGGTCCCCAACTTTTGTATAAACTTCATTAAATATCGAGGATAAGCGAGATTCATCCTGGATGACCAGGTAGATAGCATATTCCAAATAAGGAAATCCTTTATAGTCTTCGGAGATTTGTGCTTCGAGCAGAACGTCCTTAATCTTTTGTTGTAAGTTTATCATTTCGCATTTCTTTTGTGACCTGTTCTGCGAGCACTTCGATGATTTCTCTTGGAAATGGCCGATTATAGAGAATGACGCCGCATTGTTCTTTAAAATACTCGAAGCCATAGTTTTGCCAGAAAGCATCCCGGAGTGTCCGAAGATTTTTTTCAACAGATAGAGGCGAAACATTGAAACGTTCAGCAACTTTTACATAGACATCATTATAAATATGGCACAAACGAGATTCATTCTCGATGACCAGATAGATGGCATATTCCAGATATGGATAGCCTTTGTAAGCTTTGGAAATTCTCGCCTGAAGCAGAATTTCCCGAATCTTTAGTTGTAAATTTGTCATTACTATTTACGGATGGCAGGTAAATTTATTGTATAACGAAAATGAAAATAAGGAAATAGGTTTTCAGAAAGAAAATTGTATTTTATAATGAAATAAATGGAATTAGGATAAAGGGGGAAAAGACATATGAAGTTTCTTATTGTGGGTGCCGGAGGGACAGGCGGTTGTATCGGGGGATATTTGGCCAGACGAGGAGAGGACGTGACCTTTATTGCCAGAGGAAAACATTTGGCGGCAATGTTGGAAAACGGACTTCGGGTGAAGTCGGCGAGAGTTGGAGATTTTACGGCAGCCCCGGTGAAAGCCTACACAATGGAAGATTATGTAAATTTGGGGGAAGTTCCGGATATGGTATTTGTCTGTGTGAAATATTATTCTCTGGATGGGGCCGTGCAGTTTTTGAAGAAAGTTGTTGGCCGGGAAACCGTAGTCATTCCGATTTTGAATGTATATGGAACGGGAAGCAAGATGCAGCCGGAGCTTGATTGTACAGTATTGGACGGATGTGTATATATTTTCTCGATGATCGAGCAGCCGGGAGTGATTGCCCAGCCGACACCGATTTTCAGGATGTTTTTTGGACTCCGGGAACCTGTTGGAGAACAGAGGCTCGAAGGCCTGTTGGAGGACGTGGAGCAGCGGTTGAATGAGGCAGGGATTGAGGCCCATTTGACCAGAGATATCCGCAAAGATGCTTTACAAAAGTTTTCTTTTGTGTCGCCGATGGGAGCAGCCGGGCTTTATTATGATGGTGTGGCTGCGGATTTCATGGAGCCGGGCGAGAAGCGTGAAATGTTCTTCGATTTGGTTCGGGAAGTCGGTGCTGTGGGAGAAGCGATGGGACTTCATTTTGACGTGGACCTGGTTGAAAATGCAGGAAATATTCTGGCGGGTCTGACACCGGATGCTACGACTTCCATGCAGCGGGATGTGGCAGCCGGAGGCATGTCGGAAGTGGACGGTCTGGTTCATGAAATGGTTCGTCTTGGGGAAGTCTATCATGTAGATGTGCCGAATTACCGGCGTATCAGTGAATGGGCAAAGATGAAGGGGATACGGTAATGGCGTTTGGTGAAATATTTTTCTCTGTTCTGGAGGTGGCGGGGACAATTTCTTTTGCTATTTCCGGAGCAATGGCTGCGCTGGAAAAGCGGGTGGATCTTTTTGGAGTCATTTTTCTTGGAGCGACAACGGCGCTGGCCGGCGGAATTATCCGGGATGTACTGATTGGCAAGACACCGCCATCGGCTTTTTCAAATTATCGTTATATGGCTATTGCAGCAGTGACGGCGGCCATTGTATTTTTGATCGCATGGCTGTCGAAAGAGCATTATGAGCATAATGTGGATGTAGTAAGTGCTGTGAATAATATTTTTGATGCGGCGGGGCTGGGAGCTTTCACGATTACCGGAGCTAAGGTGGCCATGGGCATGGGATATATGGATAACGGATTTTTCGTTGTTTTTCTGGCCATGGTGACCGGTATTGGCGGTGGTGTACTGAGAGATTTGATGATTGGAGAAATTCCATTTGTATTGCGTAAGCGAATTTATGCAGTAGCGTCAATTTTGGGAGGAATCGTCTATTATCAATTGGTGTGGCATCGGGTGGATGATATGGCAGCAGCCTTTATTGGTATCGGTATTGTGTTCGGATTGCGTATGCTGGCGACGATTTTTAAGTGGAATCTGCCAAAGGCTTATGAATAGAAATAAAAAAGGGATGAATTCCGGTGAAAAGGAATTCATCCCTTTGTATGTATCGGGATTATACAATACCCATGCTGCCAAGAATAATGGCAACGATAACAGCGAGTGTCGGAAGTGCTGTACAGCAGACAAAGATATCGATGTAAGAATCTTTATGAGTCAGACCACAAACACTCAGCAGAGTAATTACGGCGCCGTTATGCGGCAGCGTATCCAGACCGCCGCAGGCGATGGAAGCAACCCTGTGCAGAGCTTCCGGGGAAAGGTTCGGATCATTTGCAGCCAGTTCCATATATTTCGGTCCGAGAGCTTCCAGAGAAATACTTAAACCACCGGAACCAGAGCCGGTAGCACCGGCCAGAAGGGAAGTGGCAATAGCCTCGGAAATCAGAGGACTTCCTTTGATGCCGAAAACGAAGTTGGTCAGTGTGGCAAAGCCCGGAACAGCTTTAACAACGGCACCGAAACCGTTGGCGGCAGCAGTATTTCCGATGGAAACAAGACCACCGGCGGCACCGTCGTTGAGACATTTTTCAAACAGATGGAAACTCTTATAGTTCAGGACACCTGTCAGAACGATAGCAATCAACAGAGATGCAACCAATTCCAATTTCAAAACGTTCAAAGTGATCGGAACGGAAACCAGCGGAATAAGAGAGACGAAGGCATTTGGAAGCTGTGATTCGTCAAAGGTTTCCAGGTTCGTAGGTTCCGTAAAATGAAGTCCCTGAGCCCGCAGCTTTCGCTCGCGGTATTTCATCCAGAGAACACCGCCGACGGCCATAACGGCTCCGGCTGCCAATGCCATAATTGGTGCTGCCATTGCAGTTGTGCCATAGTATTGGGTCGGAATAATATTCTGAATCTGCGGAGAACCAGGGATGCCTGACATGGAGAATGAGAAAGCGCCCAGTGCGATCGGTCCCGGAATCAGTTTATTCGGGATATCTGCTTCACGATAAACGGCAACGGCCAGTGGATAAATTGCAAAAACAACAACAAACAGAGAAACACCGCCGTAGGTCAGGGCCGCACAAGCGATGACTACAGCCAGAATGGCCTGCTTTGCACCGATAAACCGTGTGATCATCAGACCAACAGATTTAGCGGCACCGGTAGCTTCCATCATTTTACCGAAAATGGCGCCGAGCATGAATGCCGGAAACCAGCTCATGGTGAAGTTGGCCATACCTTGCATATAGTTTTCGGTATACATCGTTAAAACATTGATGGAAGGATCTTCAAACATTCCGAGAAGTGCTACAACGGCAGCACAAACCGGAGCTACCCAAAGAATGGACTGTCCTTTAAATGCAAGAAAGATCAAAAGTGCCAATCCTAAAACAATACCAAATAAACTCATAAATTCGCCCTCCTCTATACAAGTTTAGTTATTTGACTTTACTCAAAATCTCATCTTTAATGCCCATCGGAGCATCAATAAAAATTCTGGAATCCATTGTTCTCAGATTTTCAGCGACGAGTGGTTTAAATTCCATCTGGTCAAGGACCTGTGTCTGAAGGTCGATGCCCGGAGCGATTTCAGTCACTGTCAGACCATCAGGAAGCAGTTCGAGAACCGCTCTCTCGGTGATGAATTTGACGTTCATTTTATTTCTGCGGGCATAGGCGCCGGAGAAAGTGATCTGCTGAACGGAAGGCACAAATTTTTTGCTCTTACCTTCCTGAAGAATAATAAGTTTTCCATCCTCGCAGGCTGTCTTTAAGCCGCCGGCGGTAAATGTACCGCAGAAGATACAGTTCTTTGTATTCTGGGAAATATTAATAAATCCGCCACAGCCGGTAACACCCGGGCCAAATTTGCTGACATTAACATTTCCGTCTGTGTCCGCTTCGGCCATACCGAGGAAAGTGACATCCAGACCTCCGCCGTCATAAAAATCAAACTGACTGACCTCAGGAAGCTCGGCCCAGCCGTTGACTCCGGCACCGAAGGAGCCGCCGCCGCTTGGAATACCGCCGATCATACCCGATTCAGTGGTTAATATTAACTGGTCGGCCAGACCCTCTTCACCGGCCACTGCAGCTACTTTTTCAGGGATACCAACGCCGAGATTGACAACAGCATTTGGAACGAGTTCCATGGCGCAGCGTCTGCCGATCAATGCCTTCGTGTCAAATTTCATTGGTTCTACGGCGCTGACAGGAATTTTGAAAGAACCGGTCAACGCAGGATTCATGTAATAATCACTGGTCTGCTGGTGAGTTTCTTCCGGATTGTCCGGAACAACGATGGCATCGACAAAGATGCCAGGAACAGCAACTTTGCGGGACGGAATGGTTTCAGGAGCTACGATATTTTTGGCCTGAACGATAACCTTTCCGCCTTTGCCCTTGGCAGCCATGGCGGCACTTAAAATATCCAGCGGAAGAATTTCATCTTCGATAGTGCAGTTGCCGTTGGTATCTGCGGTTGTAACACGGATAAGAGCGATATCCACATCCGGAAGCAGATAGTAGAGATATTCATCGCCTTCAATCTCCACAACTTTTACAATATCTTCGGTGGTGCGGGCATTTAATTTACCGCCTTCCAGTCGTGGGTCCACATAGGTTTCCAGTCCCACGTTGGTAATATAACCTTTACGATTCTGTCCCATGGCGCGGTACATTTCAATGATGACGCCCTGAGGCAGGTTATAAGCTTCCACCTGGTTGTTGGCGATCATTTCAACAGCTTTTGGGGAAAATGCGTAATGGCCGCCGATCCAGCGTTTGATCAACCCCTCTTTTGCCCAGCGTTCCTGCTGTCCGCCGCGTTTGTTTCCCTGGCCTGCGCCAAACATTACGGTCAGATTATTTGGGACACCGGTGGCTTCAAAGGAATCGGCCACAGCCTGGATGAGAGCATCCGGTGTTGCGGAAGTGAGGAAACCGCTGTTGATGATAAAATCACCTGGCTTGATCATGGCGACGGCCTGTTCCATAGTAACTACTTTGTTCATTCGAAAAACCTCCTTCATAAAGTTAATCATTTCACAATCTATTGTAATTTCATTATAGCTTTGGCCCTGTTGGAAAGAGAAATACCAAAAACGCATGAGATTTATGCTGCCGGAACATAAATAAAAAGGCTAAAAATACGAAAAAAATGAGGAAATATGCGGATAAAATGATGGATAGACGTAAAATTTTCAGATATCAAAAAGAGCGGGTTTAGAAAAAATTGGAAGAAAAGTTTGATTGACAAATAATAAACGATTCGACATACTAAAGTTAAAGTATACCATATGGGATGATATAGGGGTTACAGGAGACGGTTTTTGACACAAAGGGGGGAAACATATGGAGTATAGGCAGTTGTATTATTTCGTGTGTATTGCTAGAGAGAAGGGTTTTTCGCAGGCGGCGGAGAAGATTCGGGTTTCCCAATCGTCTTTGAGCCGGACGGTTCAGTGCATTGAAGATGAGTATAATGTTCAGTTGATCAACCGGACGACCCGGAGCTTTAAACTGACACCGGCCGGAAGAAAATTATTGGAGAGAGGGGAGAGGGTCATTAAGGATTTTGAGGAGCTTCAGGAATATCTGAGGGGTTACAGTGCTGATGATGTGGGGGAAATACGTCTGGGGATCCCTTCGGTTCTGAATACGATCATGGCTCCGTTGTTTATGCCGGATTTTAATAAACAATATCCGGATGTGAAACTCTACTTTACCGTAGAAGGCAGTCACTTGATCCATAAAGAGATATTGGAAGGGATGTTGGATGTGGGACTGGTCATTCGTCCGGTGGATGAAAGTCATTTTGATGTAAGGGAAGTCATTGCTGACAGGCTGGTAGTCATGGTCCCGGAAAGACATCCGCTGGTCGGCCGTAAAGAGGTGGGGATTGAAGAACTCCAGGGGGAATCTTTTATTTTACTTGATTCTACATATCAATTGTTCAGTAATGTCCTAACGATGTGCCATAATGCCGGGTTTGAACCGAACATTATCCACTGCAGTCCGAGTTGGGACTATATTGCGGCCCTTGTGTCTTTATCACAGGGAATTTCCATTTTGCCGAGGCCGATCACACCTTATGCTGGTAAAGGGGTTGTTGCCATACCGCTTCGGGGAGAATTGGCTGAGTGGAATGTGGTGGCCATCACTAAAAAAGGCACAAAGGTGTCTGCCAATGTAAAAAATTTAATCAAACATTTAGTTAAAGCTTATAAATGACGTGAAATCGCCGCTGTTTTGAATGCAGACGGCGATTTTTTTCTGGATATTTACCGGGAGTTTTTGGGACACGGTTTCCATTTATGCACCACTGAGATAAAAGGTATGCGATTTTAATATTTCTCTTTATTGAAGACGGAAGATATACTTTAAACAACAATTAACAACGAGGAGGTATTATTTGTGAAAATCTTAGTATGTGTGAAGCAAGTGCCGGATACAACGGAGATTAAGATTGATCCTGTCACAAACACATTGATTCGGGCCGGAGTGCCGAGTATTGTCAATCCGTTTGATGCCTGTGCTCTGGAAGTGGCAGCGAGAATTAAGGATGTTACGCCGGATACGGAGATTACAGTATTGTCCATGGGACCGATGCAGGCAAAGGAAGCATTGACGGAATGTCTGGCCGTAGGGGCGGATAAGGCTTATCTTTGCAGTGACAGAGCCTTCGGCGGCTCAGATACTCTGGCGACCAGTTATATTTTAGCCAGTACCATTACCGCTATTGAAGAAAAAGAGGGAAAATTTGATTTGATTCTGAGCGGCAAACAGGCCATCGACGGAGATACAGGTCAGGTAGGGCCGGAAATAGCTGCCCACATGGGAATGGCTCAGGTAACTTATGCTTCAGAGGTCAGTGTTCATGGGGATGATGTCATTGTCAAAAGGGAAAGTGACCAGGGATACGATATTATTTCAGTCAGAAAACCGGCAGTAATTACAGTAGTTAAAACAGCTTTTGATCCGAGATTTCCGACACTCAAGAGTAAGATGGCGGCTCGGAAGATACCGATTCAGGTCATTACGGCGGAGGATATCCCGAATATTGATTTAAGCCGATGCGGTCTGAAAGGTTCTCCGACAAAGGTAAAGAAGACATTTACACCGGTGAGAAATAAAACTTGTGTAAAAATTGCCGGGGAAGAGGCGGCTGTATCCGCAGCGAAACTTGTCGGCATGTTAGCGGATGCGAAGGTGCTGTAAGGAGGTTGTAGTTATGCAGTTTGGAGAATATAAAAATCTTTGGGTGTTTGTGGAGACAGAAGAAAATAAGGCGAAGTCGGTGGGTTATGAACTTTTATCACCGGGACGTGCGCTGGCCGACAAAATGGGTGGAAAGCTTGTGGCCGTAGTCATCGGCGGCCATGTGAAGGATGTTGCGGAAAAGACCATCGAATTCGGAGCAGATGAAGTCATTCTCGTAGAAGGTGAAGAATATTTTAACTATTCGACAGATGCGTACGGTCATGCCATGAAAACATTGGTTGAAAAGTATAAGCCATCGACAATATTAATTGGTGCAACAAATAATGGGCGTGATCTGGGACCGAAAATGGCTTGCGACCTGAATACGGGTCTGACGGCGGACTGTACGATGTTGGATTATGACGCAGAAACGGGAAATATGATCTGGACCCGTCCGGCTTTTGGCGGCAATCTGATGGCAATGATTCTTTGTCCGGACAATCGGCCGCAGCTTGGTACTGTCCGGCCGGGAATTTTTAAGAAACCGGAGCCTGTCACAGGAAGAGTAGGAGCGATGATCTGTGAGGATATACATATTGCTCCTGAAAATATCCGAACGAAATTATTGGACCGGATTAAAGAAGTGGCGGAGGCCGTGAATCTGGAAGAGGCAGAAATCATTGTTTCCGGCGGCCGGGGTGTGGGTTCTCCGGAAGGCTTCGAAATGATTCGGAAGCTGGCCGGGGTATTGAATGCGACCGTGGGGGCCTCCCGGGCTGTGGTCGATGCGGGATGGATTCCTCATGCACATCAGGTGGGACAGACGGGTAAGACCGTATCGCCGAAACTCTACATCGCCTGCGGCATTTCCGGAGCCATTCAGCATGCCGCCGGAATTACCGGTTCCGATTGTATCGTGGCGATTAATAAAGATGAGGAAGCGCCGATTTTCGATGTGGCCGATTACGGTATTGTCGGTGATTTGTTTACAGTAATTCCTGAGCTGATCAAAGAGATTCAGAAATTGAACGCATAAAAACAAAAAGATTTATGCAGTGATTGCATAAATCCTATGTCTTTTTAGTATTTCACTTTGAAAAAAATAAACGATATAATCAAATTGTGAAAAATAAAACAAGTGAGAAGGAGGAAAAACACATGGGTTACAAGTTTACAGAAGAACAGAAAGATATTCAGGCAATGGTTCGTGATTTTACAAAAAAGGAAGTAGAACCAAGAGGACGGGAAATGGATCAGAACGGCTGGTGTCATGAACTTTATGAAAAGTATATCGAAACAGGCCTTCAGTCCACACCAATTCCTGAAGAATATGGCGGCGCTGGTCTTAGTGACGTGGAGTGTGCCATCATTACTCACGAGCTGGCCAAAGGGGATGCAGGTTTTGCAATGGCTATGGAGATCAGCTGGGTATGTACGGATATGATTTTAAAACACGGCAGCGAAGCTCAGAAACAGAAATATTTATCCGGTGTTGTTGATGGAAAACTTTTTGCATTCTGTCTGACAGAGCCGGGTGCTGGTTCTGATGCAGCAGGACTCCGGACAAGAGCTAAAAAACAGGCTGACGGCAGCTATGTGATCAACGGCAGCAAAGCATGGATTACGAACTCCGGTATTGCCGATTATTATGTAATTATGGCGGTGACAGATCCGGAAAAGGGCGCCAACGGTATTTCTGCTTTTATCGTTGACAAAGGAACACCAGGTTTGATCATTGATGCAGAAGAAGATAAGATGGGTATGCGCAGCTCTGATACTCATGGCATGACTTTTGATGACTTAAAGGTTCCTGCTGAAGCATTGCTGGATAAAGAAGGCATGGGCTTTAAGATGGCGATGGAAGGTCTTGACGGCGGACGTGTAAGCTGTACAGCAATCTCCACCGGTATTGCCGAACATGCTTTGGATATTGCGAAAAACTATGCACTGGAAAGAGTTGCCTTTGGAAAACCAATTGCAAAACATCAGGCAGTTGCATTTAAGATTGCCGATATGGCTATGTATATTGAAGCAATGAAGCTGATGCTCTATGATGTGGCTGAAATGAAGGCCAGCGGGGTGCGTTGTTCCGTACAGGCGGCTGAAGCCAAATTATTTGCCGCTTCCCATACAACAACGATCTGTCTGGATGCTATTCAGATTTTGGGCGGCAACGGATACAGTAAAGAATATAATGTTGAACGTCTGATGCGTGATAATAAGCTGATGGAAATTGGTGAAGGTACAAACGAAGTACAGCGTATCGTTATCAGCGGAGCTATTCTTAAAAAATAATTTTCAAAGGGAAAATGGGATTCAACGTGAGGAATCTATGAGAGGAGGAAATAAATATGGCTGAAGAAATTAAAAAATTTACAGGTGCTGAATTAAAAGTAGGTATGACGGCCAGCCGGACAAAAACAATGACCAAAGAGGATATCGAATACTTTGGAAAAGTATCCACGGATACAAATCCAATGCATTTTGATGAAGACTATGCGGCAACAACCCAGTTTGGAAAATGTATTGCCCACGGCGTGATCAGCCTGAGTCTGTGCGGCGCTGTTCTCGGAATGCAGCTTCCGGGCCTTGGTACGATTCATATGGGTCAGGAAGTTACTTTCCTGAAACCAGTATATCCAGGAGATGTCATTACCGCTCACTGCGAAATTATTGATATTCAGTATAAAGAAAAGAAAGATTTCTATATTGTTAAAGTGAAACAGCAGGTCACAAACCAGAATGGCGAAGTTGTGACTGAAGGAATCGCCACATGTATGCCTCCAAAAAATTGAGGTGTTAACCACTGCTTGCCCTTAAATAAATAAAAAGTATTGTAAAACTTATATATAAGCCTCCCAACTTATATAAAAAGTATACCTCCGGTACCGGCCGCCCTAAGCCGGTCTCGGAGGTGTTTTTTGTGTCAAAACTGTGATAAATGCGGTTTTACATTGCTTTTTGAAAATTCATGTACTATAATAAGTGGGATATAATGGATAATTCTATAGAAATTTATACAGAGGTGGATTATGGGAAATACTAAAAACAGCCGGAAAAAAAGAAGAAAAAGAAACCGGCATACGGTTGGTAAGATTTTAGCAGTCATCCAGATTATTTTGTCGATTGTGTTCATAGCAGTATTATTAATGGTAAATGTATTGCCGATGAAGTATCTGGCGATTATCTTTGGTATCCTGATGTTTTTGGACGCCTTTGCGCTGGGGTCCCAGTTTACGCGGAGCGCCCATATTATAGGTAAGATTGATTGTGTTCTGATGCTGATTCTGTTGATTTTGGGTAATGTTTATCTGATTCGGACCAATGCAACTTTGCTCAGCATTACAAGTAATGATTATAAAGTAGACCGAATCGCTATTGCGGTGCTGAACGATAATGCGGCCCAGACGCTGGAAGAGGCGGTCGGCTATGATTTTGGAGCCCAGGTGATCAGCGGAAGTGACAAAGTATCCCAGGCTATTACTGAGGCAGAGGATCAGGTTGGCCAGGAGTTAAATTGTTACAATTATGAAGACCCATATGCTATGGTTCAGGATCTGTATGACGGCAATGTTCAGGCGATCATATACAATACGGCCTATGATTCGTCTTTGATTGAGAAGTTCCCGACATTTTCAACAGATGTCCGTGAATTGAAGCATATTGAGATCAAAACAAAAGTAGAGACGGTTTCCGGTGATAAAACGGATGTTACAAAGACACCATTTACCATCTTTATCAGCGGTATCGATACAGAGGGAAGTATTGCGACGACCAGCCGAAGCGATGTAAACATGCTTGTGACGGTGAATCCAAATACAAATCAGGTATTGATGACATCTATTCCTCGGGATTATTATGTACAGCTTCCGGGTATTTCCGGAGAATCCCGCGATAAGCTGACCCATGCCGGTCTGTACGGACCGCAGTGTTCCATGGATACATTATCCCAGTTATTTGGTGTCAGTGTGGATTATTATGCGAAGGTGAATTTCACAACATTAAGAGATATGGTCAATGCCCTTGGCGGCGTGGATCTGGATTCAGTTTATGAATTTACAACTATCAGCGGCGAGTATTTTGTACAGGGCATGAATTATGGCGTGGATGGTTCCTCGGCGCTGGCCTTTGCCAGAGAACGTTACAATCTGCCAAATGGTGACAATGACCGTGTTATGAATCAGCAGATTGTTTTGAAAGCAATTATTAATAAGTGCCTGTCACCAGCTATTTTGACTGGTTATATGGGCATCATGGACAGCTTGTCCGACAGCTTTGAGACAAGTCTCAGCCAGCAGCAGATTTCCAGTCTGGTGCGTATGCAGTTGAATGATGGTGCCGGATGGGATATCATGTCCTCCAGAGTCGTAGGTACAGGCAGTGAAGATATCTGCTATTCTTCCGGTGACCAGCTTCTTTATGTCATGCTTCCGGATGAGAATAGCGTGGCAACAGCTGCAGACTTTATCAATCGTGTGAAGAATGGCGAGACGATCAGCCAGGAGGAAATTGCCGCAAGCATGATGAACTAAATCAGACTGCGGGGAAAGGGATTGGGCGATGGATTCCTTAAAAAAAGAAAAGCAATCGTTAATTAATAAAATCTTTTTGATCATCGTAGACGCATTGAGCGTGGTCCTCTGTTCTTTTTTGGGCCTGCTCATGCGTTTTGAAATGGATGTAAGCCATATACCGGGGCCCTATGTGATGGCTGTAGAACGGATGGTTCCAGCCTTTATCGTAGTGACGCTCCTTATTTTCTGGGCGGCAAAGCTCTATCATACACTATGGCGTTTTGCTAATTCCAGAGAACTTGTCGGAATTGTGACCGCGGTGGCGGCTTCCACTATTTTTACGATAATTTACAGCTATTTCACCTATAATGCCGTGCCGAGAAGCTTTTTTGCCATTTATTTTATCTGTCTTCTTGCTTGTGTATGCATTACCAGATATTCGTCAATTATCATACGGACGATGGTAGAGAGCCGGAATCATGGGCGGCATGCGCGCAATACGATGATCATTGGCGCCGGTGAGGCTGGAAATATGGTCATGAAAGAGCTGATCATGAGTAATTATCTGGATGCCCGGATCAAATGCTTCATCGATGATGACAAACATAAACAGAATAACTATATTCACGGAGTGAAAGTTGTCGGCGGCAGGGATAAGATTATTGAATCAGTGGAAAAATATGATATCAATGAAATTATCATTGCCATGCCAAGTATTGGCAAAAAGACGACAAAGGAAATTGTGGATATATGTAAGGACACAGATTGTGAACTGAAAATTCTTCCTGGAGTCTATCAGTTCGTGACGGGAGATTTGGACCTTTCAATGATTCGTAACGTCCAGATTGAAGACCTTCTTGGACGGGAGACGGTGGATGTGGATGTCCAGTCCATTATGAGTTATGTGTCCAGGAAATGTGTTCTGGTGACCGGCGGCGGCGGTTCCATCGGAAGTGAGCTGTGCCGTCAGATTGCGGCGAATCACCCGCGGCGTCTGATTATTTTAGATATTTACGAAAATAATGCCTATGATATCCAGCAGGAATTAAAACAGAAATATCCGTATCTGGATTTAATTGTATTGATTGGTTCGGTTCGTAATACAAACCGGGTGAATTCGATTTTTGAGCAGTACCGTCCGGAAATCGTCTATCATGCGGCGGCTCATAAGCATGTGCCGCTGATGGAGGACAGCCCGAATGAAGCGATTAAAAATAATGTGTTTGGTACTTATAAAGTAGCTACGGCAGCCGACAGGTACGGAGCGAAGCGTTTTGTGCTGATTTCCACCGATAAGGCGGTGAATCCGACCAATATTATGGGTGCCAGCAAGCGGATGTGCGAGATGATCGTACAGTCCTTTAACAACCGTTCCGATACGGATTTTGTTGCGGTACGCTTTGGGAATGTTCTGGGGAGCAACGGCAGTGTGATTCCGCTGTTTAAAAAGCAGATTCAGGCCGGTGGCCCGGTTACGGTGACCCACCCGGATGTAGTGAGATATTTCATGACGATTCCGGAGGCGGTGAGCCTTGTCCTCGAAGCAGGAGCCACAGCCAAGGGCGGTGAAATTTTTGTACTGGACATGGGTGAGCCGGTCCGAATTGACGATCTGGCGAGAAATCTGATCCGGCTTTCCGGTTATACGGTGGGCGAGGATATTGAGATTGAATATACTGGTCTTAGACCGGGAGAAAAGCTGTTTGAAGAGCTTTTGATGAATGAAGAAGGGCTCCAGCAGACGGCAAATAAAATGATCTATGTCGGAAAACCGATTGAATTCGATGAAGATGAATTTCTTCAAAGCCTGGAAAAGCTCTATACTTATGCTTATGATGAGACGAGCCAGATGAAGGCCATGGTATCTAAAATAGTGCCGACATATCATATACGTCCGGAGGATAAGAAACGGGACGCCTTAAAATCAAAACGAATGGTGCCGATGGGAGATTCGGAGGTCAGTCAGTACGAACCTTTCCGGCAGAGCAAAACATTGAAAAGAGATGAGACTTAATGAATATTCCTTTCTCACCGCCGGATATCGGCGAAGAAGAAATTAAAGAAGTCGTAGATACATTAAAGAGTGGATGGATTACCACAGGTCCTAAGACGAAACTGTTTGAGAATAAGATTGCGGATTTTTGCCGGACGAGCCGGGCTGTATGTTTGAATTCGGCAACGGCCTGCATGGAAACAACGCTTCGTATTCTTGGTGTGGGACCTGGGGATGAAGTGATCACCAGCGCTTACACTTACACAGCGACAGCCAGTGTGGTCTGTCATGTGGGAGCCAGACTGGTGCTGGTGGATACGGCCCCGGATTCCTTTCAGATGGATTATGATCAACTGGAAGCAGCAATCACAGAGCGGACGAAGGTAATCATCCCGGTAGAACTGGGCGGCGTAGTCTGTGATTACGACCGTCTTTTTCAAATCGTGGGAAATAAAAAGCATTTGTTCCGGCCTTCCAATGATATTCAAAGAAGTATTGGACGGGTGATATTGATGGCCGACGCAGCCCATGGATTCGGTGCAATGCGCCAAGGGAAAATGTGCGGCGAAATCGCAGATTTTACTTGTTTTTCTTTTCACGCGGTGAAAAATCTGACCACCGCGGAAGGCGGAGCGGTGACCTGGAGAGATATTCCGGGAATCGATGATGAAGAATTATATAAGCAATATATGTTGATGTCACTTCACGGTCAGTCCAAGGATGCTTTGGCGAAAACCAAGCTGGGAGCCTGGGAGTACGACATCATTGAGCCTTATTATAAGTGCAATATGACGGATATCATGGCCTCTATCGGGTTGGCCCAGCTGAAACGGTATCCGGATATTTTGAGACGCCGTAGAGAAATTATTGAAGTTTACGACAAGGCTCTCAGCGAATTTCCTGTGACCCGCCTGGTTCATTTTGATGAAAAAAGTGCATCCAGCGGTCATCTGTATCTTGTGCGTCTGACCGGAAAGGACCGGGAATTTACGAATCGGTTTATTTCGGCCATGGCGGAGGAAGGTGTGGCGACGAATGTACATTATAAGCCGCTGCCATTATTGTCTGCCTATAGGAATATGGGATTCGATATTAAAAATTATCCAAATGCCTTCCATGTGTTTGAAAATGAATTGACTCTGCCGCTGCACACCTGTCTGACGGATGAACAGGTGGCGTATGTGGTGGAAACTTTTAGGAAAGTATGGATGGATTTATGTTGAGAAAATGGGAAGATTTGCCGAAACGCATGCAGAATGATGCGGTCCGGCCTTATTATGAACGATTACAGAAAAAGAAGGCCAGCCTCTTTTTGAAGCGGTGTATGGATGTGGTACTTTCCGCAACGCTTCTCGTGATGCTGATGCCGATCCTTTTGGCGCTGGCAATCGCGGTGCGTCTCGATTCACCGGGGCCCGCATTGTTCCGTCAGGTCCGAGTGACTCAGTATGGGCGTCAGTTCCGGATTTTCAAATTCCGGACTATGGTAAATCATGCGGATAAAATGGGAACTCAGGTGACGGCCAGCGGCGATACCCGGATTACCCGACTGGGCGCGGTCATGCGTCAGTATCGTCTGGATGAACTGCCCCAGTTGATCAATATTTTACTGGGAGATATGAGTTTTGTGGGTACACGACCAGAAGTGGTCAAATATGTCCGGGAATATACGGATGAAATGACGGCCACATTGCTTTTACCGGCGGGAGTAACATCTGAGGTTTCTATTCAATATAAAGATGAAGAAAAATTGCTGGCCGACGTGGATGATGTGGATGAGGCATATATTCATGTAGTTTTGCCGGAAAAGATGGAATATAACCTGAAAAGTCTTCGGGAATTCAGTTTGTTGCATGAGTTGAAAATTATGGTGGATACGGTCATTGCCGTATTTCGGTAAAAGGTGGGGTGAGCAGAAATGATTTTTGGAGTGATTGTTGCTGGAGGCGTGGGTTCCCGCTTGGGCGCGGATATGCCGAAACAATTTTTGAATCTGGCTGATCGGCCGATAATTATTCACACCCTGGATACTTTTCTGAAATGTCCGGCTTTGGAGCATATTTATCTTGGGGTTCATCCGGAATGGGTGGATCATATGGCGGAACTTGTCAGCGAATACATTTCCCCGGATGGGCGTGAGCGGGTGCATCTGGTAGCTGGCGGCGCTGAACGGAATGAAACGATCATGAATGTCATTGGACAGATTGAAAAAGATTTTGGGACGGAAGAAACACATTATATTATCACACAGGATGGTGTGCGGCCTTTTGTGACCCGGCGTCTGATCGAGGACCATGTGAAGGCGGTTATCGAGTATGATGCGGTGGACACGGTCATTCCGGCGGTGGATACAATTATTTTTTCAGAGGATGGGAAATTTATTTCAGATATTCCCGAACGGAAGTACTTGTATCAGAGTCAGACACCACAGAGCTTTCGGATGGATCTGCTGAAGCGGCTTTATGAGGGACTGACACCGGAAGAAAAAAATATCCTGACGGATGCCTGCAAAATATGCACTGTACGTCAGGTTCCGGTACATATGGTGACTGGTGAAGTTTCAAATATGAAGATTACAACGGCTGCAGATTATAAAATTGCACAGATTATGGCCGAAAATTGGGATTTAGACACAAAAAGTTCGTAATTTACATTAGTTTTTACTATTGTCATGCCACTTTGCGTCGTGTATAATGATTTGAAGAAATTGGAAGGAACAGGAAATATGCAGAGGAAAAGCACGTTTGAGGATTTTGAAAAGTTAATGGATAATATGGCTTCTAATCCGTCAGAAGAGCAAACAGAATCTGAATCGGAGCATGATTCCCAAAAATCCAAACGTATGGAATTAGAGTTTGATTCCGAACTTGTACGTAACCATCGCGGCCCTCGGATTCCGGCCAATGGTTCGGAACTTTTTGAAGAGGCTGACAGTGATGAAAGTTCAGAAGATTATGAGGAAGTCTATGAATCGCCGAAACCGGTATATTCGCATCGAAATCGTAAGGATATTGATGATGAAGAAGCGGAAGAGCGCTACAGGCAGCGGGAAGCGCGTCTTCGGAAGCAGGCTGAAAAACGTCGGAAAAACCGACATTTGGGTGGAAAGATTCTGGCTGTCATTCAGTTGATTTTATCCTTTGTGTTCATGGGATTGCTTCTTAAGCTGGATGTTCTTCCTGTGAAATATTTTATTGCAGCAAGTATTGTTTTGTTGGTGCTGGCATTGATTTGTTTTCTGCTGCAATTCCGTCGCCATGC
>CATYEA010000010.1 GCA_958405355.1 uncultured Lachnospiraceae bacterium | reverse complement strand
CTCCCTGTCCGGATAATAACCGCAAGGACATGGATTCATAGCCGCTATAATCAAAGGCTTTGCCGGAAAAGTGTAATCTCCCCGCACCCGATGGATATAAACTTCGCCCGATTCCAGCGGCTGACGCAGAGATTCAATCGTACTTCTTGAAAACTCAGCCAATTCATCCAGAAACAAAAGACCGCCATGGGCCAAACTGATTTCCCCCGGCACCGGCACCACTCCGCCCCCAACAAGAACCTTATCGGATACTGAATGATGTGGCCTACGGAAAGGTCTTTCTGTCATCAATCCGCTGCCCGGTTTCAGCCGCCCGGCTGCACTGTAAATCTTTGTCACTGTCACCTGTTCCTCAAAATCCATTTCCGGCAGAATAAAAGGTATCCGTTCAGCCACCATCGTCTTACCGCTGCCCGGAGGGCCAATCATCAACAAATGATGATGCCCTGCCACACTGATCTGGACACAGCGTTTTACAGACTCCTGTCCCTGAATATCCTTAAAATCCAACGGATATTTTCTTTTTATTCCACCCATAGGTTTCCATTTCACCTGTGTTTGCGGCAATTCTTCAATGCCCTGCAGATGATTAATAATTTCTGAAAATTTGGAAGCACCAAAAACCCGGATACCTGATAAAATCGCCGCTTCCTCTGCATTTTCCACAGGAACAAAGCAATTATGAAATCCCTCTGCCACAGCCTGACTCAGCATGGGCAAAATCCCTCTCACCGGTATCAACATACCGTTCAGAGCCAATTCTCCGATAAATATACTGTTTTCAAGAAATTCTGGAGATATATGCTCGATACAGCTTAGAAGGGCCACCGCCACAGGGAGATCAAACCCTGTCCCTGATTTACGAAAATTGGCAGGTGCCAGATTAATCAAATAACGCTTTGGCGGCAATAGAAAACCAGAATTTTTCATAGCCGTGCGAATCCGTGCCCCGGACTCCCGGACCTCCGCAGAAATCTCCCCCACAATCTGAAATGAAGGAAGACCGCTGCTCATATCCGCCTCTACCCGGACAATCCGTCCCTGAATTCCCATACAAAGCGCACTATAAACTTTACAAAACATGAATCTTTTCCTTTCTTTCGAAAGGCAATACCTGATTTTACTTTAACAGCTTTCCTGACCCCTGGCAATCACAAAGTATCCTCCTTTTTTGACATTTTTCGACTTATGTTTGACGGTGCTGCTTCCGGCAGATATAATAAAAATGTGCTGTATCTACTACGGTACATTATCAGAAATACCCACACGCCGGACATGGCTGCAGGGAAAGGAGTTATCATCATGAAAGCAGTTATACAGCGGGTCAGCCGAGGCAAGGTCACTATTGACGGACAAATCCACGGAGAAATCGGAAAAGGATTTGTTATTCTCCTTGGCGTAGCCAAAGACGATACCACAGAAGATATGGATTATCTAATCAAAAAAATTTCCGGGCTTCGCATATTTGAAGATTCAGAAGGGAAAATGAACCTTTCATTAAGGGATGTAAACGGTGAACTTTTAATCATTTCCCAGTTTACCTTATTTGCAAATACGAAGAAAGGCAACCGTCCAAGCTTTATCGATGCCGGATTGCCTGAGCCCTCCAAAGCTTTTTATCTGGATTTTATTCAGGCTTTCCGAAATCTTGGTTTTACCGTGGCTGAAGGCGAATTCGGCGCAGATATGGCTGTCGAATTAGTTAATGATGGCCCTGTGACAATTATCATTGATTCTAAAAACAAATAGCAAACGGAATCCACAACTGTGGATTCCGCCTAAATATAAACTTATTTTAAAATTTTCTGAATCTCATCCATGAAGGTGTTCACATCTTTAAATTCGCGGTACACAGAAGCAAAACGAACATAGGCCACCGCATCCAATTCCTTCAGACGATTCATAACAATCTCACCAATATCCTGGGCAGGAATCTCCCGCTCTTCCCGATTGAAAATTTCCGTTTCAATTTCATCTACCAGCTTGTTGATCTGGTCCGCTGAAATCGGCCGGTTATTATCCTTTTTTATGACGATCAAAGGAATAGTTTCGATTTTTTCATAAGTTGTAAACCGCTTTTTACAGGCATTACATTGTCTGCGCCGACGTATGGAATTCCCATCCTCTGCCGGACGAGAGTCAATGACTTTTGAGTCTGCCTCTCCGCAAAATGGACATTTCATCTTTTTACCCTCCTCGATAAATTCATTATAATCGAGGAAATAAGGGCGGTCAATAAAAATGTTGAAATAAGTTTTGTTATCAGAAATCATCAACCACCATCCCGTTTAAGAAAAATCTAACCAGCCTATTTTAGATATATGATTAGCGGAAATTTTCTAAAAATGTCTATTGACCCAGAAAATTCCCGCATTTAATCAAAACTAGTCTGGTTGATTTTTTACAAACGTGATGAAATGTTTTTTCTTTCTGATAACAAAATATTTCAACTTTTTCAGCTCTCACAGTGATGCATAATTTCTTCCATGCAAACGTCCACCAGAATGATATCTGCACCAATCTGCCGGACACATTTCCAGCCAATAATGTATTCCGTATCTCTGCCAAGGAGACCGCACCATTTCCCTTGTCCGGGAATGATCAACTGACAGATGTTGCCTGTTTTAGGGTCAAATTCCACATCTGCTACAAAACCAATGCGCTGACAGTCCCGCACATTAATAACTTCCTTCTGGCGAAGTTCGCAAATACGCATGCCGCACCCCATAAAATACTTCTTATTCTATGTTATGCAAATACCTTTCACTGAGTTACATCCGAATAAACCGCCTGGACAAAATCTTTTAATGCCTCCGGATTTATGATAATCTGAATCCCCCGTATACCGGCGCTGACAGCAATCTCATCATAAAGCATCGCTGTTTCATCTATCCATGTAGGATATTTTTTCTTCATACCGATTGGCGAACAACCGCCCCGGATATAACCGGTCAGTGCAAGCAGTTCTTTGAGATGGGTCATTTCAATCTTTTTATCTCCCGCCGCCTTCGCCGCCTTCTTCAAATCCAATTCCATTGTTACGGGAATACAAAAGACCATGATTCCCTGCTTATCGCCGCGGACAACAAGGGTTTTGAAAATCTGGTCCGCCGGGAGGCTGACCTGGGAGGCCACGTGTTCTCCACTCAAATGTTCGTCGTCAAATTCGTAGGTTTCAATCCGAAATGGGATATCCGCCTGCTCTAAAAGCCGCATGGCATTGGTTTTATTTACATCGGCATCTTTCTTTTTTGCCATCGTTATCGCTCCTTACTTTCCTTTTCCTTGCAATATGGATTAAATTATACTATAATTTTTCTCATAATTCCAGTGAGGTGTATAAAAATGCAATTCAGACCATGTATCGATATACATAATGGCAAAGTGAAACAGATTGTCGGCGGAAGCTTAAAGGACTCAGGAAACCAGGCCGAAGAGAATTTTGTCTCGGAGCAGGATGCGGCCTGGTATGCCGGACAGTACAAAAAAGATGGCATTCGCGGCGGTCATATTATTTTACTAAATCCTGAGTCTTCAGAATATTATGAGGCGGATGTAGCCCAGGCCCTCAGCGCCCTTGCAGCCTACCCGGGCGGCCTCCAGATCGGCGGCGGCATTCATACCGGAAATGCCCGGCGTTTTCTGGACGCAGGAGCTTCCCATGTCATTGTAACTTCTTATGTATTTAAAGACGGGAAAATCCATTTTGACCGATTAAAGGATTTATCGAAGCTTGTCGGCAATGAGCGTCTGGTGCTTGATTTGAGCTGCCGTAAAAAAGACGATGACTATTATATCGTCACTGACCGGTGGCAAAAGTTCACATCGGTAAAAATGAATCTTGAAACCTTGGAAATGCTGACCCCTTACTGTGATGAATTTTTAATTCATGCAGTGGATGTGGAAGGAAAGGTCTCAGGTATCGAAAAACCCCTGGCAAAACTTCTCGGAAGCTTTACCAGCCGTCCGGTCACCTACGCCGGCGGTGTCGGTTCCTTTGAGGACTTACGCATATTAAAGGACCTTGGGCAGGACCACATTAACGTAACCATCGGCAGCGCCCTGGATTTATTTGGCGGGCCGATTCCTTATGAAACGGTTAAATATCTGGGAACAAAAAATGAATCCATTTCAGATTTATAAAAACGAGGTGTCATCATGATTGATATAAAAGATGTTATGCCCATATCTTTTTTAAAAAAAGAGCCATTCACCGGAAGCTATCAGGGGATGCGCTACCGAATGGAAAAAGCTGAAATCCCGGTTGCTGAAGATTCTGAAGAAAAAAAGACAGTTTTACAGGTCTGTATATGGCCCCAACCCTTCTGCTTTGACAAAACTGACGAAGCCGAAAAAACATGGGAAACTTTTGAATTTTCCCCGGATGGCCTGGGCCAGACTGTTGACTGGCTGAACATGAAATATATGGACGAAAAAAAACGCTGGACACGGGATTAATTCCCGGCCCGGCGTTTCTTCTTATGAATTATTTCTTCAAAACAGCAATAACCGCTTCTTTCACAATAGCCAATCCTTCTTTTAACACATCGTCCTGAATGGTCAGCGGCGGCATCAGTTTCAATACGCCGTCTTTACGTCCGGCCACTTCACAGATTAAATGACGGTCAAAAGCTTCATGAACAGCTTCCAGAGCTAAAGCCGGATCCACTGTACCAAAGTCAATACCCCACATGAGACCCATACCTCTGTAAGAAAGTCGGGAATCTAATGGCAGAATCTCCTCCTGCATGAATTTCTCCACGATAACTGCTTTTCTCTGAACTTCTTCGTCTAAATGATGTTCTACAAAATAGTTGATTCCTGCAGTGCCGCCGATAAAGGACAACTGATTTCCACGGAATGTTCCATTATGCTCTGCCGGACGGAAAATATCCAGATCCGGACGGATCAAAAGCAGAGCCATCGGCATACCAAATCCACTGATGGATTTGGAAAGTACCACCATATCCGGCTGAATACCTGCGCGTTCAAATGAGAAGAAGTGACCGCTTCGGCCAATTCCCACCTGAATATCATCACAAACCATAAGAATATCATTTTCTGTACAGATTTTACGGATTTCTTTCAGCCATTCTACGCTGGCCACATTAATACCGCCTTCTGCCTGAATGGTCTCAAGGAAAATAGCTGCCGGTTTCTCAACACCGGAATGATCATCTTCAAGGATCCACTTTAAGTAGGCAATAGAATCCAACGTTCCTTCATATGGAGCAAAGGTTACATTGGCCAACGGAAGACTGGCGCCTTCACGACTTGTCCGATCTGTGGTCATTGCCAGGCTTCCCAAAGTCATTCCGTGAAATGCACCGGAAAAAGCAATGATATTTGTCCGTCCTGTATTTTTTCTGGCTAATTTCAAAGCCGCTTCATTGGCATTTGTTCCTGTCGGTCCGCAGCACATTACTTTATAGTTCAGATTTTTCGGTTTAAGAATCTTTTCCTCAAATGTTACAAGAAATTCTTCTTTCGCCTTTGTATACATATCCAAGGCATTAATAATATTATCTTCACTTAAATATTCAAGAATCTTTGCTTTAATTTCCGGATTATTGTGTCCATAGTTCATGGAACCGGCCACCGCCAGGAAATCAATATATCTCTCACCGTCTACGGAGAACAGCTCCGCATTTTTAGCTCTATTAAATTCTACAGGGTATTTTCTGCAATAAGAACGTACTTGTGATTCTGTCTTTTCAAAAACTTCAAACATAGTTTCTTTCTTCCTCCAATTTTCTTTCTCGTCAGTACATTGCAAGTTGTTCACGTCTTATTATACCCTTTCTTTGCCCGAAGTCAATTTTCTTTTCAAAATATTCAGGGAAATACGTTAAATCTCACTACTGCTGAAGGTAGTTCCGCATACTTTTCAGTGCATTTTTTTCAATTCTGGAAATCTGGGCCTGAGATATGGAAAGTTCAGAAGCCACCTCCATCTGGGTTTTCCCCTGATAAAAACGCATTTCAATAATTTTCCGCTCCCGCTCTCCGAGCTTATTAATCGCCTCCTGAAGAGCAATATTTTCCACCCAGGCTGCCTCCGTATTTTTCGGATCCCGTACCTGGTCCATGATACACAGTTTGTCACCGCCTTCGGTGTATACCGGTTCATATAAAGAGACAGGACTCTGAATCGCATCCATGGCAAAAACAATATCCTCTTTACTGATACCAATTTCCCCGGCCACTTCCATAACGGACGGCTCCCGGTTATTCTTTTTGATAAATGCCTCTCTGGCATAAATTGCTTTATAGGCCGTATCCCTAAGCGACCGGCTCACCCGGATACTATTATTATCCCGAAGATAACGCCGGATTTCTCCGATGATCATCGGCACTGCATAGGTAGAAAACTTAACTCCCTGACTCAGATCAAAATTATCAATGGCTTTCATTAAGCCAATACAACCCACCTGAAACAGATCGTCCGGATTTTCATTGCTGTTGGAAAACCGTTTAATGACACTGAGCACCAGTCGAAGATTTCCCTTGATGTACTCTTCCTTTGCTGCCATATCCCCTGCCTTAATACGTAAAAACAAAGCTTCCTTCTCCTCTTCCTTGAGGAGAGGAAGCTTTGAAGTATTAACACCGCATATCTCAACCTTACCCTGAGCCATAATAAGAATCCTCCTTACCACACTTGCTTGTCACTGAAGTACAGTAAAGATTTTTCACATTATGAAATTTTATTATACGGTTTTCCAAAAAATAAAAAAATTATTGGGGCTTGACAAAAAGTAAATTCATTAACTCATCCGACTGATTTCTTTTTTCAGCCGAACCATAATTTTCTTTTCCAATCGGGATATATAGGATTGGGAAATGCCGAGCAAATCCGCCACTTCCTTCTGCGTCCGTTCATATCCATCCTTCGTATTCAGACCAAAACGCAGTTTAATAATCGTCTGCTCCCTCGGTGAAAGCTTATTGATTGCCTTATTTAAAAGCATCCGGTCCACCTCGCCTTCAATCCCCTTGTAGATCACATCTTCGTCTGTTCCAAGAATATCTGACAAAAGCAGTTCATTGCCGTCCCAGTCCACATTCAAAGGTTCATCGATAGATACTTCCATCCGGGTTTTATTATTTCTCCGCAAATACATTAATATTTCATTTTCTATACATCGTGATGCGTAGGTCGCCAGTTTTATATTTTTTTCCGGATTAAAAGAATTTATGGCTTTAATTAATCCAATAGTCCCTATGGATATCAAGTCCTCTACACCAATGCCCGTATTATCAAATTTTCTGGCAATATAAACTACCAATCTCAGATTATGTTCAATCAGTACCGCCCGGCCGTCCTTTTCCTTTTCCGTTCCAAGCATACCTATAGCCTCAGCTTCGGCTTCATTTTCCAACGGTACCGGTAATACATCTGCTCCTCCGATATAAAAAATATCTCCACCACTTTGACGAATCATCTTCTGAGGATTTCGACACGCTGCATATCGAAATTTTCCCGGTAATGTTGCACTACATATCATAATTTGCTCCTTCCGCACACATTACTTTTTCAGAATGTCCGGATGCACAATGGCATAGAATTCCCCACTTTCGCTCAATTTCCCTGGATAAATGCCAATGATACACCCACTCTGCTCATATTTTCGTCTCTGATTTTGAAAAATCAGCTTATCTGCCGTAATTCCCAATAACACCCCGTGATTGTCTCCAACGGAGTGATATGGAATTGCCCGAACCTTCGGAAGCTCACTTCCATTTTTCAGGCAGGTTTTCAGACGCCCATATTCCACCAGACAGACCGGCTTTCCGGTCAGCGGCTCATATAAACGATTGCCCGTATCCAAAAGTGCTTTGACAACCGTGCGGTGTCCATTCAGGTATATTTGAAGATTTCCACAGTAATTTTTTAACCGATATTCCTTTGCAAAATGGGTGTGGTAGAAAATGATTGGGCACAAACTTCCGATCAGAAAGAAGCACCCGCATAAAAGAATCTGGTGGTGAACAGATTTTATCGGATGAGATTGTGAGAAATAAAACGATATTCTATTTGACAAGCGGTTACTGATAACGGGTCCAAATCACCTCCTGAAAATGATTGACCCTATTATAACTCAAAGTCCGGAAATATTTTGTCAAACGGTTGTCCCGGTTCCATAAAATGTTTCCGCCGCTTTCTACAAAACACGCAAAAAGGTCAAAAAAAAGTGTTCTTTTCTAAACCTTGAAACGGTTTTTCAAAGAACACTTTTTTATTATTAATGATATTATTTCTTCTGTAAGAAACTTGGAATCTGAATTGTGCTTGTTCCAACAGTAGCTTCACTCTTTGTAATCGGAGTTCTCTGTGTTGGAGCTGCAGTCTTAAAGGAAGAAGCGCCGCTGTTAAATGCCGGACGTTCATTTGCTTTCTTCATGAAAGTGGATGTCTGTCCTGCGCTTTCCTGTGCTTCCAGTCCTGTTGCGATAACAGTGATGGAACATGTATCCGGTGTGCTTTCATCATACATTGCACCGAAGATGATGTTTGCGGATTCGCCGGCCAATTCTTCAACGTACATTGCTGCTTCGTTGGCTTCAATCAGACCGATATCACCGGAAATATTAATAACGATATCTGTAGCGCCTTCGATCGTTGTTTCGAGCAATGGGCTGGTCGTTGCCTGTTTAACGGCATCGAGAGCCTTGTCATCTCCATGGCCTTCACCAATACCGATATGAGCAATACCTTTATCCTTCATAACGGTCTGAATATCTGCAAAGTCAAGGTTGATAAGTCCCGGAACATTGATCAGGTCAGTGATACCCTGAACACCCTGCTGCAATACTTCGTCAGCTTTCTTCAAAGCTTCCGGCATAGAAGTCCGACGGTCTACAATTTCAAGAAGTTTATCATTTGGAATAATAATCAGAGTATCTACATTTTCTTTCAGATTTTCGATACCCATATTTGCATTTACCATTCTCTGTTTTGCTTCAAAACGGAAAGGTTTTGTAACAACACCAACAGTCAGACATCCCAGGCTCTTTGCGATTCCTGCAACAACCGGAGCTGCACCTGTTCCTGTGCCGCCGCCCATACCGCAGGTAACGAATACCATGTCGGCACCTTTGATCATTTCGGTCAGTTCATCAACACTTTCTTCGGCCGCTTTTGCGCCAACTTCCGGTTTCGCACCGGCACCAAGTCCCTTTGTCAGCTTCTCACCAATCTGGACAAGCTGATTGGCCTTACATAACTGTAAAGCCTGTCTATCTGTATTTACGCCGATAAATTCCACACCGACAATATTTTCTTCGATCATACGGTTTACTGCATTGTTTCCAGCGCCGCCGACACCAATAACAAGTATTTTAGCTGCTGCATCCATTTCATTTGTTTTTATCTCAAGCAAGGTAGTTCCTCCTTTTAATATTAATATCTTTTTTTCTCAATTTGCACTATCATATTATATAATATAGTTTTTCGTAAAAATAATCAACCGTTTCTTTTAATTTTCTTTTGTAAAAATAATAGAATTTTTTGTCGAATCATAGTTTTCCAGATGTAATATTCCACGAATCTGTTCCGATTCTTCCATATTACGGAGTTCCGGCAGTATATTCGCCATTTCAGCGGCTTTTTCCTCCAGCAATACCGGTGCGCCGAACCCCACCCGAAGGGCATCATTTATGTAGACTGTAAAAGTTCCATTTTCATCAATATCTATCTCTTGTGCAGCAATTTCATGCTCCAAAAGCAATCCACATAATTCTATAATTCCTTTATAGATTGTCTGATCTTCCATGGAAATTACCTGACCAATCTCCATATCTCCGACTTCGGCCCCAACGATCAGCGGCACCGTATCCCGACGTTCAGACAACGACTCCTGAATCACACCCCGGTCATCAAAATAGAAATAGGTTTTGCCGCTTTTCAAGCAGCCCAGAATTTCCGTTTCACCGACTTCAATACAGATCATATTCCGGTTCTCCATCTTCACCTGAATATCTTCAATGAACGGTGTGTCTTCCACCCTGTACCTAAAATATTTTAAATAACAAAGTAATGTGTTTGGAGCATCCTCAGGAAAACCGATCAGTGTTTTAATCTCATCGTCTGTATAATTTTTATTTCCAATCACCTGAACTTCCTCCAGGCGGAAACCATAAACGACAGCTCCCGTCGCCACGGCCAAAATGACCAGAATACCGGCAATAATTTTCAGGCCCCGGTGACGTTTCGGAACAGCTGCTCTGTCCCCTTCCTCTTCCCAGTCGGCTTCCCCATTTTCATCTTCTTCAAATTCCTGTTCTAAATCTTCAAACTCTTCAAATCCTTCAAATTCCTCAAACTCTTCATCCTGATAATAATTTTTATCCACGGTATATCCACCTATTTTCCCATAATCCTGCCCTCACGGGCATCCCTGCAATGTTCAATTCTTGCACCAAGCTGTGTCAAATCTTTGCATATATCCTGATAACCACGCTCTACAAAGATGGAGTTCTCGACGATAGTATCACCTTCCGCCATCAGGCCCGCAATTATCAGCGCTGCGCCGCCCCTTAAATCTCTTGCAGATACATGGCAGCCTCTTAATTTCGCAACTCCGTGAATCACAGCCCTGTTATTTTTTATTTGTATATCCGCCCCCATTTTTCCAAGTTCTTCCGCTGTCCGAAAACGGTTTTCAAAAATATGCTCATAAATTGTTGTCTCACCCCTGGCTGTGGCAAGCACTGCCATCAACTGAGACTGCATATCCGTCGGGAAGCCCGGAAATGGTTGGGTATGAATATCCTCAATTGCAAAAAGCCTTCGGGCCGATTTAAGAAAAACCCCTTGATCCGTCATCCGGACCTCACAGCCCATAGCTTCACATATATGCAGAAGACAGTGAATATCCTTCTCTTCCGCATTAAAAAGTTCAATTTCACCGCCGGTTCCGGCTGCAGCCAACAGATATGTTCCGGCGACGATCCGGTCAGTCATAACCGTATATTCTGTATCTCTCAATGAACATTTTCCTAAAATGCCGATCCGTTCTGTCCCGGCACCATACACGGCAACGCCCATTGCTTCAAGAAAGCCGGCCAGGTCAACGACCTCCGGTTCCTTTGCCGCATTCTGTATCCATGTGATTCCTTCTGCCATGGCACCGGCCATCATCAGATTCTCCGTAGCACCGACACTTGGATAGGGAAGCACGATCCGTGTCCCGGAAAGCCCCCTGGTCTCACAATGAATCGCTTCATCCTGTTCCTCAATATGTACGCCCATCTGCTCCAAAGCTCTCAAATGGATATCCACAGGACGGGCACCAATCGTACAGCCTCCGGGATAATCCAATACCATACTGTGGCATCGTCCAAGCATAGCGCCCAACAGCAAAATGGAAGAACGCATTTTTCCAATGCATTCTCTGGAAAGATTCTCCAGACTGATCTCTGACGCATCAATACGAAGCTCCCCATCCTGAAAGGCAGCCTCGCACCCAATACTGCGCAGAATTTCCAACATATACCTTACATCCAGAATATCCGGACACCCCCGGATAACTGTCACTCCCTGATGTAAAAGAGATGCGGCAATGATAGGCAGCGCCGCATTTTTAGAACCATGGACAGAAAGCTGCCCCTGAAGCGGCCGGCCGCCAGATATTAGATAGGATGACACATTGATTACCTCCGAACACAGACTATAACACATTCTATGCGGAAGTCTTTCAAATGTTCCTGCTATCGTTTAAATTTAATACTGCGCGAGACGCTTAATACCAAGCCGACCTCGCAGAGCAAAAAGCTTACAGAGGTTCCGCCATAACTGATGAAAGGCAGCGGAATTCCCGTATTTGGCAGTGTATTGGTAACAACGCCGATATTGATAATAACCTGCAGGCCAATCTGAGCCATAACACCGATAACAATCAATGCCCCGTACAGATCCGGCGCATTATTCGCAATAATCATACAACGCCAAAGTAATAAAATAAATAACAAAATAATGGCAATCGCCCCAAACAGACCCAATTCTTCACAGATGATCGAGAAAATCATATCATTGTGAGCCTCCGGGACATAGGAAAGCTTTTGAATACTCCGTCCAAGGCCTTTTCCAAAAACGCCTCCGGAGCCGATCGCATAAAGGGCCTGACGGGTCTGATAGGCGGAATCTGACGTTTCCACATGAAGCCACGCTTCAATACGGTCCATACGATAGGCCGCCACTTGCAGGAAAATAAACATCAGTGCCACTCCGGCGCCGACAACACCGGCAAATATTTTATACTGGTTGCTTGCCACAAAAATAATAATAAATGACATCCCCAGCATAATAATTCCTGTACTTAAGTTAGAAACGGTGACAAGAATGACCATCGGAAGAATCAAGGCAAAACACTTGACCACACCTTTCCAGTTTTTCAACTGTTTAACTCCGTTACTCGCCACATGGGCCAGGAAAATGATCAATACAGCCTTGGCCACTTCTGACGGCTGAAATTGAATCGGCCCGATCTGAATCCATCGACGCTGTCCATGACTGGCTACACCATAGAGAAGAACCACCGCCAGAAGAATATTGATGATCGCATAAGCCGGCAGCGTAAATCGTTTCCAAAAATGATAGGGAATACTGCTGATGACTGTCATTCCGGCCAACCCGAGGGCTGCAAACATACACTGACGTCTCAGATAATAAAAAGAGTCACCACTATTTTCAATCTGTGAATTATAGGCACTGGTACTGAAAATCATCACAAGTCCGAAACATACCAAAAAGACAACGATAAACAAGAGACTATAGTCAAAATATTTCTCTGTTTTCGTCCGGGTTCTATTCTTTTTTCCATCCATTGCTGTCACTTCCCGTGCCACCAAAAACACCTCTATTCTTTCTCAAGTCTCAATCCGCCAGTCCATTTCAGACTCAATCTGCCAGCTTGTGAACCAGTTCCTTAAATATACGTCCCCGTTCCTCATAACTCTTAAACATATCCCAGCTTGCACAGGCCGGTGAAAGAAGTACCGCATCACCGCTCTCAGCTTTCTGGGAACAGACTTTTACCGCATCCTCCAGACTTTCCGTCATAATAATATTTTCAAATCCATGACGGCGGGCACATTCAGCAATCTTATTCGCTGTCTCGCCAAGCAGTACGAGATACCGCACCTTGCCGTCAAACGCCTCAATCCATTCATCATAAGTACTCTGTTTATCATAGCCTCCGCCGATCAAAATCGTCGGACGAACCATCGCCTGAACCGCTTTAATCGCCGCATCCGGATTTGTTCCTTTAGAATCATTATAATAGGAGACACCCTGTTTTTCCGTCACATACTCAATTCGGTGTTCCACACCCATAAAGGTTGTGATCGTTTCCCGGATCTTTTCCATCGGTACACCCACACAGCGGGCCATAGCTACGGCAGCCATAATATTTTCCATATTGTGAAGTCCGAGAATCTTTAATCCACTGGCACTGCAGATCACTTCGACTTCACCGTCTTTAGCATAATAAATCTTGCGGTCATGGAAATAATAGCCTTCCGAAAGGACCTGGGTGCTGGAAAAATAAATGACCTGAGGTACTGCCGTCTCCCCAATGGCCTTTGTCAGCGGGTCATCATAGTTAAGAATGACAAAATCTTCTGCCGTCTGATTTTTCATAATATTTTTCTTAGCATTGACATAGCCTTCCATCGTATGATGACGATTCAGATGATCCGGTGTCAGATTCAAAATAGCACTTACTTTTGGATGAAATTCATCGACTGTCTCCAACTGGAAACTGGAAGTCTCTGCCACCACATAAGAATGATCTGTTGTATCCAAAGCCGCACCGGTGTAGGCCGTACCAATATTTCCTACTACAAAAACTTCTTTATAATAGTTTTTCAGTATTTCTCCCACCAGGGTCGTCGTTGTTGTCTTCCCATTGGTTCCGGTGATTGCCAGAACAGTTCCTTTTGCAAACTGATCGGCCAGCTCCAGTTCTCCCCAGATGAGAACCCCTGCGTCCCGCATACGGTTGACAAAGTCCACGTCTGTCGGAACTCCCGGGCTCAAAACAGCGATATCCAACGTATGAATCACTTCATCCGTCAGGTCGCCAATAATAATCTTAATATCTTTCTTGTCAGGAAGTTTTGCCTGGATTCCCTCTGCTGTAAGGTTCGTGTTTCCATCATAAAGAATCAGATCCGCGTCTGTTTTCATAAGCAGCCCGGCCGCACCTATACCACTGATCCCTGTGCCGACGACCAGCACTGTTTTATTTTTCAAATCCATATGTATTTCCCTCCTGTTTATCCCAATCTTATTTTTTTGATCATAGTGCTAAAAAGCCAACAAGACATAATACCGCTGTCACGATGGAAAATACAGCAACTACTTTTGTTTCCGGCCATCCGCACAATTCAAAGTGATGATGAATCGGTGCCATTTTAAAGAAACGTTTTCCTCCGGTCTTTTTAAAATAGGCCACCTGAATGATAACAGAGACAACCTCCACCAGATAAATCAATCCAAAGATTAGAATGAATAACTGCATATTCATCATACTGGCTGTGGCAGCCACAAATCCACCCAGGGCCAGAGACCCTGTATCTCCCATAAAGACTCTCGCCGGATATACATTAAATAATAAAAAGCCCAACAGACTGCCGGCCACCGCTGAAGTAATCGGTGACAGTCCGCTGTTCGTGCCAATGGCAACAACTGTAAGGAAGACGGCCACCAGCACAGTAACACTGGAGAGCAGACCGTCCAGACCATCCGTAAAGTTTGTTCCATTCGTTGTTCCCAAAAATACAATAAACATAAAGACAATAAACATCCACCAAGGCAGATGAATATATAAACCATTTTCAAAACCGCCGCTGAACGGTATAAGAATTCCCGTCCCTACATCGGTGAAATTCATCATATAATAAATAAAAATTCCTGTGATAATAAACTGGCCGGCCATCTTCTGAAGCGGAGTCAGACCAAGATTCCGTTTTTTTACCACTTTAATATAGTCATCCATAAATCCGATAATACCAAATCCCAGCGTCGAAAAAGCCACTGGAATGATTGCCGGATAGTCCTTCATGTAAAACAGGGAAGTGATGATCACACTGACAATAAAAATCACACCGCCCATGGTCGGCGTTCCGGATTTTTTCTGATGGGCCGCTGGTCCCTCATCCCGGATAAACTGTCCAAATTTTAATTTTTGAAGAAATGGAATAACTACAGGGCACAGCAGTGCACTGATCACAAAAGCAATAATTGCCGGTAACACAATTGTATATTTCATAATTACACCTCTCGTTGAATTCTTTCGTATTCTGTCCAAATTAAGAATTATAATACCTTACCGTTGCCTTGTAAAGTACCTCAGGGCAAATCGTCCCCTGTTTCTTCCTGTGTTTCCTCCTGTTTATCCTCAGGAAACAGATAAGGCAGCACCATCTGATAAATCTCACTCATTACCGGCGCCGCAATTGTACCGCCATAGTAGGTTCCCACCGGTTCATCAATCAGAATAATTCCAATGATCTGAGGATTTTCCACCGGCGAAAATCCTATAAAGGAAGCAATATATTTTCCTGATCCCCGGGGCAGCTTCTGAGACGTTGCCGTCTTTCCACCCACAGAGTATCCAGCCACCTGGCCGTTCTTTCCGGTACCTTCCGAAACGACCAATCCTAAAAGTTCTTTCATCGTCTCTGATGTCTCCTGACTGATGGCTCCGCTTTCTATCGGATAGTCAAATACCGTCTTCTGGTTTCCCGCGGCATCCGTCGTATACATTCCCAAATGGGGCGTTACCAGATTACCGCCGTTGATAACAGCGCTCACGGCCCTAAGGAGCTGCAGCGGTGTGATCTGGAAGGACTGACCAAAGGATATGGTCGCCAATTCCACGGCTCCGACATTTTCTATTTTATGCATGATCGAAGTAGCTTCTCCAGGAAGATCCACCCCGGTTTTCTCAAAAAGTCCCAATTTTCCAAAATATTCATAAAGTCCTTCAATGCCCACCCGGGCCCCGACATCCATGAATACGGGATTACAGGAATTCATAAATCCTTCTGTAAATGTCTCACTCCCATGACCTCCGGTTTTATGGCAGCGGATTTTCCGGTCTGCCACAATCCGGAATCCCGGACATGAAAATGTATCATTTAAGGTCACCACATTTTTTTCCAAAGCCGATGTGGCCGTAATGATTTTAAATGTGGAACCCGGCTCATATGTATCATTAATGCAGCCGTTACGCCACATTTGATTCAGCAGATCCTGGGTATTGACACCCGCATCGGCTGTGATGGACGGAATCAGGGTAAACGGTTCATTCAGATTGAATTCCGGAACGTTGACCATGGCGTAAATTTCGCCGTTCTGCGGATTCATAAGAATAACGGAAACACTTTTTGCCTGTTTCTGTTTCATCACTTTCTCGGCCACCTGGGTCACATAGGATTGAATGTTATAATCCAGACTCAGATGAAGGCTCTCTCCCATCACCGGATCTATCCGGGTCTCTGCGCTGTTTTCCACTTCAATTCCCCGGACATCCGTCACTGTAAGAATCCGGCCTTCTTCACCCTGAAGATAATCGTCATACATGACTTCCAGACCGATGATTCCCTGATTATCACCGCCGGTAAAGCCAATAATCTTCGCGGCCAGCTCATCATAGGGATAATATCTGGAATAATCCTCATCTACCATAACGCCATCCAGTTTATAGCTGCGAATCAAATCGCCGGTTTCCTTCGGCACATTCGATTGAATACGTTCAATCGAAGACACCTTTTCCACCCGTTTCCGAACCTTTTCCGAATCCAGCTCCAATGTCTCAGACAATACCTGAATCACAGTCTCCGGATCCGTAATCTGATTATGAATCACGGAAATCGTACATACCGACTGGTTCGTGGCCAGAGCCACACCATTCCTGTCGTAAATAATTCCCCGTTCCGCTTTGATGACCCGCTCTCTTTCATGAAGATCATCCGCGCGTTCTTTATAGTGCTGGGAACGGTTTACCATGATGTACCACATACGGGCAAGAAGCACTGCCAGCAAAAGTGTCATCATCAGCAGAACAACAAGCATTTTTCTGCGCTGATAGGTTCTTGTTTCCATGAAACCTCTCCACGGACATTTAGTATACTATATTAATGCCCCTCTCAGTTTATGCCATTCTGCTCCATATATTCAGCCAGATCATCCCAATAGTAATCTCCGGTAATGTCGTCATAACCATCTCCGTCTTCATCGATCCACTGACTCAGAAAAGATTCCAAATCTTCTGTGGATCCGGTGCTGCCGGATGTTTCACCATCTTCCGCCGATGTGCCGTCCCCATTAGTCTCCGGAGCAGCGCCCCACTGATAATTTCCTGAGGTGCCTTCGCCTCCCTCGGTATTTTCACCGTTTGCCGGGAATATCTGAAGATAAGGAAGAACTTCCCGCAAAATGTCACCGGCCATTTTTGTGGCCGCACCGCTGTCTTCCTGATTATCCTGCAGCTCATCAATAACAACGTACACAACAACCTGTGGATCTTCCACCGGTGCGAATCCGATAAAGGAAACAACATATTTTCCCGAACCACGCGGCAATTTTTCTGCTGTACCGGTTTTTCCGCCGATCGTATAACCTTCCACTCTGGCCGCTGTACCCGTCGTATTCACGCCGTCATCAGCTACCGTCTGATACATGGCTTCCATCAGCCAGTCACAAGTTTCTTTTGAAAGAGTATTGCGCACAAGTACTTTATCAAAAGATTTTACCACATTGCCGCTCTCGGTCGTAATCTCTTTGACGACATGAGGCTGATAATAATGACCACCATTGACGATTGAAGAAAAGGCAGCAACCATCTGGACCATAGTCAGGTTGAAGCCCTGACCAAAAGCACTTGTCGCCAGCTCAAAACTTCCCATTGTAGCTTCATTGAAAATCAGACTCTCTGCCCCGGCTTCTCCCGGCAGATCAATACCTGTTGCCTGTCCGAAACCATACAGGCGATGGTATTTTAACATATCTGTAGTTCCCAATTTTGTGCCAACCTGCATCAAAGCATCATTACATGACCACATGATGGCCTCCTGAAGTGTCGTTGTCCCATGACCGTAAACATTATGACAGGCAATATGCTGGGTACCCGTTCCGTCAAATAAATCTTCACCGCCGTCACACAGGAAAGTATCACCGGTAGAAACCTTATTTTCATCCAGGGCTGCTCCGATCGTGAGCGGTTTTACTGTAGAACCGGCTTCAAAAGTATCACTGACACAAAAATTTCGCCAGAGATCATTATAAATGTTGACCACTTCTTCATCGCTTAAAGCTTCAATCTCTTCTTCACTATAATATGCCGTTAAATCCCTCGGTGAATTCAAATTAAAAGTCGGAGAACCGGCCATTGCCAGAATCTCTCCGGTATTCGGGTCGGCCACGATCACACCGGTATGCTCACTGCCTCGTTCATTAGCCAACTGGGTCACATATTTTTCCACGATACGCTGTATATTCAGGTCAATCGTAGATACCACATTATATCCGTTCACTGCTGCTACAGTAGTTCTCTCAAAATCTGTTTCGTCTGAAAGATAACCATATTCGCGGCCGTTGGTTCCATTCAGCATATCATTATAATAGCCTTCCAGTCCCCAGGTTCCCTGATTACCGCTCACCGTAAATCCGATCAAAGCTGCAGCCAGCGAATCATAAGGATATTTTCGCAGATATTCCTCTTCAAACCAGATACCTTTAACGTTGGCGCTGGCCTCTTTGTCCGCCTCTTCTTCTGAATTCATAAAGTCCTGATAGGCCTTTACCGTATCATAGTCCAGCTTCTTTGCCATGACCACATATCGGCTGTCCGGACTGTCATCCAATACTTTATAGACTTCGGCCGCGTCGATATCAAAATATCTCTCAATGGCTTCAGCCGTTGGTTTTTCACAATCAC
>CATYEA010000009.1 GCA_958405355.1 uncultured Lachnospiraceae bacterium | reverse complement strand
AATTATGTAGAGCATTGGCAGGCCGAGGTGGCGGATTATTATAAAGGTTTTTATGTTCGTCATCCTGAATATTTATCGGTTCTGCCGGAGGAATATCAGGCAGATATATCGAACAGCCTGAGAGGGGTGCGCCAGTACAGTGAAATGGCGCTGAAAATTTTAAAAGCGGAGGAGCTGGTGGGCGGCGAGGAAGCGATGGATGAAATCCTTCATAATCTGTTTACAAGAGAATTAAATCCGGAATATCCCTATCTGACTTACCAGGAATTTTTAGATGCCTGTGGGCTGACAGAGGAGGAATTGAGTCTTGATTAAAATATTTTACTATGAGCTGCGTCGGCTGCTCCTGAACAAATTATCTGTTTGCATATTGGCGGTTTCCTTGGGGTATGGTTGGCTTATTCTGACCGGGACAACCATTCAGGGAATTGTCCATACGGCTCCTTTTTCTCCATGGAGCTTCGGCGATTATATGTCCCGGACGCTTCCCATGATTTGTCTGGGCGAGTTTTTCTTTTTGACTTTTTTTACTTCCCGGCAGGAACAAAGGGCTGAGATGATTATTCGGGCTACACCGGTGAATTTCCGGAAATACGCGGCAGTACGCTGCGGTGCGGTCCTGCTGGGAACTCTGGGAATCTGTCTCGGCGTGATTGGCCTGGCCCTTGGATTTTACAGTTACTTTTTTAAATGGACAGATTTTGGAAGCTTGATGTTTCCGGCACTGCTCGTTTTATTTCCGGCCGTTATTTTCTGTCTGGGGCTGGGCTGGGCGCTCGGCAAGCTTCATCCGATGCTGGTTTATGGGGCGATGGCAATCCCTTTCCTGCTTTCCTGGCTGCCTCTTCCATGGTTTGCAGATTTTTCTATGGGACGTTTTTTTAGCGAGTATCCATTGACAATAGAAACACTGGATCCGGCTTTTGCCATCTCCGTTTCAATGCTTTGCGGGCGAATGGTCTATCTTATCCTTGGAATCCTGTTTTTCTGGTGGAGTCAGATTCGTCAAAAGTAAAAAGCGGTTGACATTCCTCTGAAACAGAGATATGATATTGATATCAAAATGATATCAAATTGGAGGAGGAAAACTTATGAAGACAGAAAACAGAGATATTGAAGAAAAAATTCTTCATCCGGCGAATGGCGTCGTGATGCTTATTATTAATCTGATTTTATTAGTGGCATTTGGCTTCCTGTTTGCCCTTGGCATCCGTCAGGCGGTGGATGAGCATGTGATGGCAGCAGTGATTATGATGGTTGTGTCCTGCATTGGCATTGTGGTCGTATGTATCGCCTTTGGCGGATTAAAGACGGTACGGCCGAATGAGGCGCTCGTATTAACTTTGTTTGGCGCTTATTATGGAACGATTCGCGAGTCCGGATTTTATTTTGTCAATCCTTTCAGTGAGTCCAACAGTCCGGTATATGAGAAAGCAAAAAGTGCGGCGATTAAAACAGCAAAGCAGAAGGCAAATGAGCTGGAGGTTGTTTCGATTCCGTCCAGAAAACGTGTGTCATTAAAGAGCAACACATTAAAAAATGAAAAGCAGAAGGTCAATGACGGGATGGGTAATCCGATTGTTATCGGGACAAATGTCATTTGGCGTGTATCGGACCCGACAAAGGCCGTGTTCAATGTGGAGGATTATACGGAATTTATTTCGATTCAGACCGATTCTACAGTACGGAATATTGCCCGTCTTTATCCGTATGATGTGGTGGATGAGGAAAATGATGAGAGTGAAAAGACACTGCGGGGCAGCGTTCAGGAAATTGCAGATAGGATGGAAGAAGCTTTGCAGGAACGGGTGGATGTGGCCGGTATTGTCATTGAAGATGTAAAGATTACCAATTTGGCTTACTCAGAGGAAATTGCGGCGGCCATGCTCCAGCGCCAGCAGGCGACAGCCATTATTGCGGCCCGTCAAAAGATTGTGGACGGCGCAGTGGGAATGGTAAAAATGGCGATTGATAAGCTCGGAGATGAAGAAATCGTTCTTCTCGATGAAGAGCGGAAAGCGGCGATGGTCAGCAACCTGCTTGTTGTCCTTTGTTCCGGTAAGGATACACAGCCTATTGTCAACAGCGGAAGTATATATTAAACTTTAGGTAAAGGGGAGGAGGCGAAGCCATGGAAATGAATCATTTAGATGAGCATTTAGATGAAAAAGAAGAAAAGCTTCGCGCACGTCTGGAAAAACTGGATTCCCTTGAAAAAGAAATTAGAGAGCGGGAGAAAGCTATGAAAGCCAGGGAGAGCGCCAAGAAACAGGTGCTTCTCCGTCTGCCTCAGGGACTTTGGGAAGATATTTCTCAGTGGGCCAGTGACGACTTCCGTTCAATTAACGGACAGATTGAATATTTGCTGACAGAGGCGGTGAGAAACCGTAAGAAGGGAAAGGGATGAATTAAATGAGTCAGGGATACAGACGAACGGAGGAAGAAATTTTATCCAAGGTGGACCATACATTATTAACACAGACAGCGACCTGGGACGAGATTAAAACAGTGTGTGATGATGCGATGACCTATAGGACAGCTTCAGTGTGTATACCACCGAATTTTGTTAGAATGGCGAAAGAATATGTGGGAGAACAGTTGAAAATCTGTACGGTCATTGGATTCCCTAACGGTTATTCGGCTTCAGAAGTTAAAATTTTTGAGACACAGCAGGCGTTGTCTGATGGAGCCGATGAAATTGATATGGTCATAAATATCGGCTGGGTCAAAGAGGGAAAATACGACCGGGTGCTTAAAGAAATCCGGGATATTAAATCCGTCTGCGGCAGTCATATTTTGAAAGTGATTATAGAAACCTGTTTTTTGACAGAGGCGGAGAAAATTCAGCTCTGTCATGTAGTTACTGACTCGGGGGCAGATTATATTAAGACCTCCACCGGGTTCGGCGGCGGAGGGGCCACCTTTGAAGATGTGAAGCTTTTTGCGGAGAATATCGGGCCGGGGGTTAAGATTAAAGCTGCAGGGGGGATTTCTTCCATGGCGGATGCAGAAAAATTTATTGAGTTAGGAGCTTCGAGACTTGGCACCAGCCGGATCGTAAAGATTGTCAAAGGGGAAATGTAGCATGTGGGAAGAACTTATTCGGAAGGCTATTGCCCAATTGGACTATGCCTATGCGCCTTATTCAGATTTTAAGGTCGGAGCTGCCCTTTTGTGTAAGGATGGCCGGATATTCACTGGATGTAATATAGAAAATTCGGCCTTTGGTCCATCAAATTGTGCGGAGCGGACAGCAATCTTTAAAGCAGTCAGCGAAGGCTGTCGGGATTTTAAGGCGATTGCCATTGTCGGGGGAAAACACGGAGAAATCCAGGATTATTGTGCGCCCTGCGGTGTCTGCCGTCAGGTAATGATGGAGTTTTGTGAGCCGGAGAAGTTCCGGATTATTATGGCGAAAAGCCCGGAAGATTATCAGGTATGCACACTGGCGGAACTGCTGCCGCGGGCCTTCTCGCCGAAAACATTGGAGGTGGAGCCGTAATGAAAAAATTCAAGCGGGTATTTTTAATTGTTATTGATTCTCTGGGAATCGGTGAGATGCCGGATGCGGCAGATTACGGAGATACCGGAGCGGATACGCTGGGACATATATCCGAGTGTGCCGATACCTTCGATATTCCGACCCTTCAAAAACTTGGAATGGCAAATCTGAAACAGTTGAAACAGGTTGGACCGGCGGAAGAATCTATGGGTTATTATGCGGCGCTCCGGGAGGCCAGTGCCAGCAAGGATACGATGACAGGGCACTGGGAAATGATGGGCTTGAAAGTGACGACACCCTTTAAGACTTTCACGGAAAACGGATTTCCGCCGGATTTGATTGCTGAGCTGGAACGGCGTACCGGACATAAAGTCATCGGCAACAAGAGTGCCAGCGGAACAGTCATTTTGGATGAATTGGGTGAAGAGGAAATTGTCACAGGTCATATGATCGTTTATACTTCTGCCGATTCGGTACTTCAGATTTGCGGGAATGAAGAAACCTTTGATTTGAAGGAATTGTACCGTTGCTGTGAGATTGCCAGAGAGCTGACTATGCGGGAAGAGTGGAAGGTCGGCCGGGTCATTGCCAGGCCCTATGTAGGCAAAAAACGGGGCGAATTTAAACGGACCAGCAACCGTCATGATTATGCGCTGAAGCCGTTCGGACCGACGGCGTTGAATGCGCTGAAGGATGCCGGTCTGGATGTCATTGCCGTTGGAAAGATTAATGATATCTTTGTCGGTGAAGGCATTACCCGGGCAGAACGCTCAAAATCATCGGTTCATGGTATGGAACAGACGATTGATATTGCCGGAGAGGATTTTAAGGGTCTTTGTTTTGTCAATCTGGTAGATTTTGATGCCCTTTGGGGACATCGGAGAAATCCCCAGGGATATAGAGAAGAACTGGAGAGGTTTGATGTAAAGCTTGGGCAACTTTTAGAGAAACTCGGCCCGGAGGATTTACTTATGATTACGGCCGACCACGGCAATGATCCAACCTACAGCGGCACAGACCATACCCGGGAAAAGGTGCCTTTACTTGTTTATTCGCCATCTTTCGACGGTTTTGGCTCAATGGGTGAGTTGGATACCTTTGCGGTCATCGGGGCAACCATTGCTGATAATTTTGACATTGCCATGCCGGAGAAAACCATTGGATATTCCATAGCGGATAAATTAAACTAGGAGTAATATACAAATTAGATGAAGCTTCGAAGAGGGAGAGAAAAAGGCTTATGCATCAGGAACTTTACTTACACATTGCCTTCTTTTTTATCTATTCCTTTTTAGGGTGGGTGACAGAAGAAATATTTGCGGCTTTTAAATATGGACGTTTTATCAACCGGGGATTTTTGAACGGTCCTATGTGTCCGGTATATGGAATCAGTATGTTTGTCATATTGAATGTGCTGTCAGATTACAGTTTACAGCCTTTTTGGCAGGTTATCGGAGCTATAGGGATTGTGACAGTGATTGAATATGTGACAGGGGCGCTTCTTAGAAAAATAACCGGACGCCGTTTCTGGGATTACCGGAACATGCCTTATAATTTGAATGGATACATTTGTCTCAGATATTCCATTTTTTGGGGAATTCTTGCTGCAGTGGCCCTGTGGCTTATTCAGCCGCCGATTCATATTTTACTTCTTCTAATACCAAAGCAGGCGGTTAAGCTGGTGCTGTGGGGCATAGGAATTGTATTTATCATTGATCTTGGTGTTACCCTGGCGGCTTCTCTTCATTTGAACTTAAAAGGCGGCATGGCAGAGAATGTGGCCAGTCAGGCAAACCAGGTACGAAGAAATATGGGACGGCGGATTTTTATGGCAGTTCAGCGCCGTATGTACATGTCATTTCCCGAATTAAAAAGTCAGAAACCTTCGGAAGAAAATGGTTTTGGAAGAGTTCACGGCCGTACATTTGCGCCAGGACTTTGCCTGGAAAAGCTGATCTGGATGTTTTTTATCAGCGGAGTGGCGGGAGATATTGTGGAGACTGTTTTTATGTGGGCGACGACGGGGCGGGTCATGAGTCGAAGCAGTTTTCTTTATATACCTTTCAGCATTGTCTGGGGCGCCGGAGGAGCTCTTGAGGTCGGACTGTTGGATTCGGTGAGAAAGAGCAAGATTCTTGTTTTTCTGGGCGGTTTCTTTTTTGGCGGCGTGTTTGAATATTCATGTTCAGTGCTTGCTGAATTCCTCTTCGGGACTACATTCTGGGATTACAGCCACATTCCTTTTAACTTGAATGGGCGGATTAATCTGTTATTCTGCGGCTTTTGGGGGATTGCAGCCCTGATACTTATTTATCTGATTTATCCGGTGGTCAGCCGACGGGTTGAGAAAATTCCATTAATATCAGGGACGATTCTGACCTGGGTGCTGATGGTCATCATGGTGCTTACAGCGCTGGCTTCATCGCTGGCCATTACCCGTTATGTACAGCGGCAGGCTTCGATACCACCGCGGAGTGTTGTCAGTGAATTCCTGGATGACCAGTATCCGGATGCCATGGTTGAAGAAGTTTATCCATATATGAAAATTGTAAAATAGTGAGAGAGGGAGAACTTGTATTGAAAGAATATTAAAAAAGGTGTATCCTTATAGTATAATTAAGCATAAGGAAAAGTAATTATGAAAGAATTAAAGACACCAAAACAGTTAGTTGAACATATGGATGAACGGGGTATAAAGTTTAATATTGTATCAATGGAAGAGGCAGAAAATTTTTTGACATATAATACATATTATAAAAAACTTTCATCATATAAGAAAAATTATATTCAGGTAAAAGTGGAGGGAAAGAAAAAATATCAAAATTTGGAATTTGCTTATTTGCAGGAATTATCTAAAATAGATATGTATGTAAGGCAGTACGTTATGAAGATATGCTTGGATATAGAGCATGCGGTTAAAGTAGAATTGAATAGATGTGCCGTGGAAAACGAAAAAGAGGACGGATACAATATTGTCGAAAAGTTTTTTGATAAATATCCGGATATTGTAAAAAATATAAGTACCCATGCGACGAATCCGTTTTGCTATGATTTAATCATTCAGAATGAAAGAAGGTATTCTTTGTGCGTTTTGCTAGAAGTTATATCATTTGGAGATTTATGTAAGTTATATCAGTTCTATTTGAAGACCTATCCTGGAAGTTTAAAGTATCCAGAGCTTTTGTTTAACGTGAGAGAATTAAGAAATGCGGCGGCTCATAATCACTGTTTATTGAATGATTTAACGACCGGAACAGCGAAAGCAGAGTTTGCAATTACAAACTTTATAGCTCGAATTGATGGAATAACAACAAGTCAGCGAAAAAGTAGATTAAGTAATCATTTTATAAAAGATTTTGTTGCTACACTTTATTTTTTTGATTATATTGAAAAAAGCCAAGGTATTAAGAAGAAAAGGTATGAAGAGCTGAAAGAGTTGATGGAGGGAAGAGTATTGAGAAATAAAAAGTATTTTGAATCGAACATTCCCATAAAGTTAACGTACTCTTTCTGCAAGAAGGTAGTTGACAAATTAATTTATGATGAGTATAATGATACTACGAATTAAAAAAATCATAGAGGTTTTTGTATGGGCTGAGTGTGACTCGGCCCTAGTTTTTTGTTTTTATGCAGATGGATGCACTGTTTGATAGTCGGGAAGAAATCAAACAATGCAGTTTTTTATTGCAAATTTTCAAAAGCTGGAGAAAATTTAGCAGCGGTTTATTTTTGCTAATCCTTAGGATTCAGATCAAGTTTTTTTGAATTTTTGTACAAGCCGGAGATATGCAGATCGCTAGTAGCCGAGACCTTAGATACATTGCCTTTGGATTTTTTATAGATCCGAAGGGCTTGTTTTAGGATCTGAAAACTAGGGAATCTTATAAATAAGCAACTGCACCCACGATTCCGCTTATGATGATAACGATGATCGGATGAATTTTCCATTTGCGAACAACAAGCAGAGTTGAAGAAAATATGAAGAGTGCCATCCAGTTTAAATTTTTGAACAGCGAAGGAAGATTCAGCGTGCTTGTTTCAAAAAGAGCGAGCAGAATAATGGTAGCTGCGGCCGAAATGATCAGACCTAAAGAGGCGGGTTTCAGGCCGTTTAGTATTTCAAATATATAGGTTGAGTTCTGATGTTTTTGAAAAAAACGGTACAAAAATAAAGAGATAATTACCCCGCAGAGTATACATCCCAATGTGGCGGCAATGGCGCCTTTGATTCCGCTGATTTGAAGGCCCACAAAAGTAGAAGTATTGACGGCCAATGGTCCCGGTGTCATTTGTGAAATGGTAATGATATCCGTAAACATTCTTTCACTGATCCATCCGGCTCGATCGACAACCTGTTCCTGAATCAATGGTATGATGGCGTAGCCGCCGCCAATGCTCAAAAGTCCGATTTTAAGAAATGTAAGAAACAGATTCCATATAGTAGTCATTTATTTTTCTCCTTTTTCCAGAATACTCGCAGGATACACAAAATACAGCAGACAAGCAGTATGAGGGCCACGTTGATTCCAACGACAAAGTTTGCGAGGAAGGCGGCTGGTATCATAGCTGATAAAAAAGGAGAGTGTTCTTTGAGTATCATCGAAGACATATCAATGATCAAATCTACGATTAAGGCAGCCACTCCGGCCTGCATCCCGTTTAATACGGCGGTGACGACAGCGTTGGTTATAAAAAGCGTGTAAAATGTAGATATGAGTCCAAGGATGACAAGCGGCGGAATGATTGCGGCAATGCAGCTAATGACAGCGCCTGGGAAACCGGCTACCTGATATCCGGCCAATGCCGATAAATATTGTATCGGGCATTACCATTGCTTCTTTTTTGCTGCCGCCCATTTTGAGCCAATTGAAACGTTCATTTCCGGAGCTTCAGGTAAATGTTCGTGTTGTAAGTGCCAATTCATCCATGGAGATTTTAAAAAGGGGCGAAGCGGATATTGGTTTTTGGGAGGGAGCAGAGCCACAGGGGGCATTTCGAACAATTCTATTAGGTTCCTATAAATTACATGCTGTATGTGCGCTGGATTATCCGCTGCCTGAACAGCGGATAACACCACGACAATTATGTCGGTTCCCATTGTTATTGCGTGAACAGGGAAGCGCTATTCGTGATACTTTCGACAGTATGATGTCTCTGGCCGGACAAAAGGCTTATCCCGTATAGGAGAGTGTTAATTCTTATGCACTTATTAAGGCTGCGGAAGCAGGCCTGGGAATCGCTGTTTTGCCGGAAAATTTACTGATTGATCCATTGCGCCAAAAAAGTTTGCGCTTAGTTGAACTGGAAGGAATAGAAATGGAAAATCGGATGCTGGCCGTGTTACATAAAGATAAGTATGTGACACGGCCGCTTCAGATTATATTAGACAGTCTTAACTCAATTCTTTAATACGTTGTATGGTCATTTGGACAGCCTTGTCGATGAATTGCTGCAGCGGTCCGGTGGAAAGCATGGCAATCCGGGTGTTGCAGCTATCGAATGGGATGAGGATACGCAGGGCATCGCTCTGACCGACAGCATTGGCCATCTTTGGGGATAATTCGCCGAGAATGGAGTCCGGTACGACAATGGCAACAACGCCGACGATGATATCTGCCTTGCCGGCATTTTTTACAATAGCATTTTCTCCGGTAGCTCCATCGGTGGCTCCGGCCCGCATCATATTGGAGGTGGCTGCTGAATTGGTCCCGAGGGCCCGGATAATGACCGGCAGGTCCTTTGGAAGCTGTTTTGTCAGGCTTTCAATGTACTGGCGGCCGATGCCGCCGCCCTGTCCGTCAACAACGGCAATCAAAATATTTTTTTTTATCATGTGTGTAATCTCCGTCTACCAGCGGCCGAACTCGGACAGTTCGAGCCCTTTATTTTTATCTAACACTGTGTTGACTGCCCACTCATGGATAAAGAGAAGGAGCGGATTACCTTTCAGGTCTTTGATTCGCTTCATGTCAGAGGTTCCGTTGATACGTGCAACATCTGTATCAGGACTTGTTACCCAACGGATATATTCATGCGGCATGGCATCCATACGGATTTCAACGCCGTATTCATTTTCCAGACGGAACTTCAATACATCAAACTGGAGAACGCCGACAACGCCGACGATGATTTCCTCCATACCTGTATTATATTCCTGGAAAATCTGAATCGCACCTTCCTGGGCAATCTGGGTAACACCTTTAATGAACTGTTTACGTTTCATCGTATCGACCTGGCGCACTTTTGCAAAATGTTCCGGTGCGAAGGTTGGAATACCTTCATAGGCAAAAGTTTTTCCCGGAACGGAGATAGTATCGCCGATGGAAAAAATGCCCGGGTCGAAGACGCCGATAATATCCCCTGCATAGGCTTCATCCAGAATTTTCCGTTCCTGGGCCATTAATTGCTGTGGCTGGGATAGTTTTAATTTCTTTTTACCCTGAACGTGGTAAACATCCATACCGGCTTCAAATTTACCGGAGCAGATACGAATAAAGGCGATACGGTCACGATGGGCTTTATTCATATTTGCCTGAATCTTAAAGACAAAGGCAGAAAAATCTTTGTCAAAAGGACTGATTTCTCCGATATCGGATTTCCGAGGCAGCGGATGACTTGTCATCTCAAGGAAATAGTTCAAAAAGATTTCGATACCAAAGTTGGTCAGTGCAGAACCAAAGAACACAGGTGTCTGTTTACCATGGCTGACCTTTTCAATATCAAATTCGGAGCTGGCGCCGTCCAGAAGTTCAATATCGTCCTGGAGCGTTTGGAATAATTCGTCACCGACCATGCCGAGGAGTTCCGGGGAATCTACGGCAAGATTCTCAGAGGCTACTTCTTTTTGTCCGTTGGCAAAGGCGGTAAAGGTAGTTACGTGTTTGGCACGGCGGTCATAAACGCCGCGGAATTCTTTACCGGAGCCAATCGGCCAGTTCATTGGACAGGTACTGATGCCAAGAACGGATTCGATTTCGTCCATCAGTTCAAATGGGTCATTGGCGTCTCTGTCCATTTTATTAATAAAAGTAAAAATCGGGATATCCCTGAGCAGACATACTTTAAACAATTTCTTTGTCTGGGCCTCAACACCCTTGGAGGCATCGATGACCATGACAGCGGAGTCGGCAGCCATCAGAGTCCGGTAAGTATCCTCGGAGAAGTCCTGATGTCCCGGGGTATCCAGAATGTTAATGCAGTATCCGTCATATTCAAACTGCAGTACAGAAGAGGTGACGGAAATACCTCTCTGTTTTTCAATTTCCATCCAGTCGGAAACCGCATGTTTTGCCGTTTTCTTTCCTTTGACCGAACCGGCCAGATTAATGGCACCGCCATAGAGAAGGAATTTCTCTGTCAAAGTGGTTTTGCCCGCATCCGGATGGGAGATGATGGCAAAGGTTCTTCGTTTATTAATTTCTTCTTTTAAGTTTGCCAAGGGAATACCTCCAAATCATATCTGTTTCATAATCACTAAATTTAAATTATAGCTTATAGCTAAAGGCAGTGTCAATATAAAGATTGACTTATGCAAAATCACTGTTTAAAATAGGTAAAAAGGGGGACGAAAAACAATGGAAAAGACAGAAAAAAGACGAAAAAGGGGCGGGACGGCGCTGGTAATCCGAGCGGTGATCATCCTGATTTTAGCATTGGTTCTCGTTGTTGCCGGATATGTGATTTATCTGCAGGCAAATTATTACCGGATCGAGGATCATGCGGCGTTGGAAGTGGAAAACAACGGGGAAAATACGCTCAAGATTGGGGATACATATACAGCGGTTACCTATAATATTGGTTTCGGCGCCTACGGGCCGGATTATAGCTTTTTTATGGACACCGGAGAAATGAAGGACGGAACTAAAACTTCGGGAAAATACGGAAAGGCCATGAGTCTGGATTCTGTTGAAGCCCATACGGAAGGAGCTGTCGGGGTTATCGAGGATTTAAATGCGGATTTTTATCTGCTTCAGGAAGTGGATGTGGACGCAGACCGAAGCTATCATGTGAATCAGGAAGATTATATAAAAACGGCAATGACGGATTATGCCAGTATTTTTGCCAATAATTTTCATTCAGCCTATCTTTTCTATCCTTTTAATGACCCTCATGGAGCGGTACAGGCCGGCTTGTTGAGTTTCAGCCGTTATCAAATTTCAGAAGCAGAACGCCGGAGTTATCCGGTGGATAACAGTTTTATCACGAAGTTTACCGATTTGGACCGATGCTTTGCCCAGATGCGTCTTCCGGTGGAGGGTGGCCATGAGCTGGTATTGATCAACAGCCATATGTCGGCCTATGATGAGGGCGGCACCATTCGTGCCCAGCAGTTGGAACTGCTGAATTCGGTAATAGCCGAAGAATATGCCAAAGGTAATTATGTCATTGTGGGCGGAGATTTTAACCATGCCATGGGTGAAGAGGTGGCAGAAGGATTTCCTTCGGAGCAGAAATTCCCGGCCTGGGTTGCCGTGCTGACGGAAGATGACCTGGTTGACGGTGTGCGGATCGTGCGTGCGGATAATGAACTGGAAGTGCCGACCTGCCGTGGAGCCGATATTGTATACACAAAAGGAGTGAATTATACGACGGTTGTCGATGGCTTTCTTGTGACTGATAATGTCCGGGCTGCGGCGGAAAATATCGATACGGATTTTGCCTACAGTGACCATAATCCGGTGAAGCTTGAATTTGAATTAATAAAATAAGTAGAAAAAAATACGAAAACTCCTGTTTTGGTATGTGGCCAGGCGGGAGTTTTTTGATTTGGAAGTTTCCAGAAAATTTTCGTTATTTTTGTATGAATATTTCTAAAAAAAGCGTCTAATAAGTACAAACAATCGTTGGTACCGATGAGTTTTTAGGAGGCGAAATAGTGAAAGAAGATAGTATAGAGCGTTGGGTGAAGAAAGCCATACGCGGCAATGTGGATGCTTATGGAGCGTTAGTTGAATTGTATAAAACGTATTTATACAAAACGGCCTGGCTTTATGTGCGGAATGAAGATTTGGCTCTGGATGTTGTGCAGGAGAGCATTCTTAAAGGATTCCGGCAGATAAAGACATTGCGGGAAGAAAAATATTTTAAAACATGGATGACGCGCATTTTAATCAACACGGCCAAAGATATGCTAAATTGGCAGAAACCGTTGGTTCAGTTAGAAAAGATACAGGAAACTGCTCTGCAGACACAGAATCGTGTGGAAGAAAAAATAGATTTATGCGATGCCATAGGAAAACTTTCAGAGCAATATCAATCAGTGGTTATATTAAAGTATTTTAATGACATGAAGTTATCGGAGATTGCGGAAATACTGCAGATACCGGAGGGGTCCGTATCGGCCTATCTGTTTCGGGCAAAGCAGGAGTTAAGAAGCATTTTGAAGGAGGGATATCTATATGAGTAAATGGATGGAAAAAATTCCTGTGTCTGAGTCGTTGGACCAGGTTGTGGAAAATAGTCTGAATCAGTTGAAGTTTGAACAGAAGAGGCAGCGCAGACGCCGGTGGGCAGTGGCCGGCAGTGCTACGGCAGCAGCCTTTGCCGTGGCTGTTGTTTTCTTTGGAACCCATCCGGCTTTGGCCGCTAAACTTCCATTTGTCGGTCATTTGTTTGAGCAGGTCGAAGAGGATGTTTCTTATTCAGGAAAATACAGTGAGAAGGCAGAGTCTTTAATTTCTGAGGAAGAAGCAGAGCAGTTATCGCATGGAGAAGAAGCAGATTCGTCTTACGTTCAGACATCCAATGGAGTTACGGTAACTATATCGGAAGTTTATTGTAATCAATATGCATTGTATCTGGCGATGCAAATTTATAGTGAAGAAGGATTTCCAGAGGATTTTAATGGACGGAATATGGAAAATAAAAATTATGGTTATGACACAATTGGATATTATAATGAAACCAGCTATGGAGACAATTTATTTGGAGTTTCTACAGAACCTATTGAGGGGTATTTTGAGGACGAGCATACCTTTATCGGCATCTATCGGGACGATCTTCAAAGGGTAATAGACGAAAGGACAGATGAATTTGTTTCCATACCGGAGTCTTTTACTTATAAGCTCACTTTTTATGATTTTTGGGGTGATTCTGAAGGCGGCGGTGAATTTAAAACTCTGAAACCGGACGGAACAGAATTTTCCTGTGTGGATGAAGAACGTAAACATTATCAGGGAGAATGGCATTTTGAAATGGATATTCATCAAGACAATTCTCAGACTCAGATAATTGATGTGGAACAGGTTGGAGATGCAGGTGTGGGAATCAAAGAAGTGGTAAAAACACCTTATGAAGTGACAGCGAATCTTATTGTACCGGAAGGACAGACTAGCGATGATTATATGCTGGTTATATGTGATGCCGACGGAGATATACTTCCATATCAGGGGGATTCTACATTCTTGTATAATATATACCAGAGAAATACAGATAAGGTCTATGTATTTGTCTGTGATTTCCATGAATATTTGAGTGAGTTAAAAGGATATCGATGGAAGGGGGATTATGAGGAGAAAAAGAAAGAAAAAACGTTTGCCGAATATTTATCTGAGCATGCACTGGCTTCAGCGGAGGTGACATTTAAATAAGAAAAAATAAATGATTGTTCCGTCGGAAGGTTAATGTTATACTGTGTAAAGGGCTTGTGACTCTGACTTGGAAAGGATGGTAATTCTATGAGTAATATTCAGGAGATAGAGACTTCCGTCGGAACCTTTATGGCTGACCGGGTGGAATTTTATGAAAATGGTATAGTGAAATCGGCGGAACCGGAGCAGCAGGTGTTTTTCAGTCATGAAACCGGGCTGTATATTGCCTACGATAATACACCGCTAAAGGATGAAGAGCATCTTCCGACCCTGGAGTTTGATCCGGATGGACGGGTAAAGGCACTTCGTACGGTGGGAACCGGGTTGATTTGCCGGCCTAAAAATGGTGCAAAAGCTGATAAGCAGAAAGCTGGCGGGGTGCTTCATATAGGTGCCGAGTGGCGGCCGGACCCGCGGGAGACGGGAGCGAATGTATTGATTCCGATTCGTATCCAGTTTTTTGAAAAGGAATTGCTGGTGACAGACAGTGATGGACAGGAACATCATTTGCCTTTGGATGAATATGATATCCAGGTGGATTATTTGATGGATAATATTGTCATGAGCGGCGGCTGCGGAGACTGCAGTACATGTAATGGTTGCTGTAATATAGAATAATAGGTGAAACAGGGAGTGGCGTACATGAGCATATTCCCTGATTGTGCGCGAGGGCGGCTTGAAACAAAGCGCCCTTGTTTTTTTGTCGAATTTTAGGGAAAGTGTGAAAAGTTCGTGAAACTTTTCTAAACAACTATAAATTTTTATGTGAAATAATTGACATATATTTTTAAAGAATGTTACAATTTATCCTAATAGTAAAATGGAGGTGTATATCTTATGGAGCAGAAAGAAAAAATGAATCTAGTGGAATATACAGATATATACGGAAAGATATGCGAGAATACAGATTTGATTTCGGCAGAGCTTTTTGATGAGTTTGGTGTAAAGCGGGGACTTAGGGATAAAAATGGAAATGGTGTGTTATCTGGCTTGACACACATTTCAAAGATTGAAGCGTTTAAAAATGTGAACGGAGAAAAGATACCCTGCGACGGTAAGCTGTGGTATCGGGGATATAGTATCATAGATTTGGTCAAAGGATTTCATGGAGAGCGGTTCGGATATGAGGAAGTGGCTTATTTACTTTTATTCGGACGATTACCAAATACGGCAGAGCTGGATGAGTTTAAAGGTGTTCTCAATGCCAGCCGGACACTGCCGACAAACTTTACGAGGGATGTCATCATGAAGGCGCCAAGTAAGGATATTATGAATTCGATTACAAAGAGTGTGCTGACGCTGGCTTCTTATGATGATAATATGGCAGATCCGTCGATCAGTAATGTACTTCGCCAGTGTCTGCAGTTGATTGCTATTCTTCCAATGTTGTCCGTATATGGATATCATGCATATAATCATTATGAATGTGGAGAAAGTTTTTATATCCATCGCCCGGATGAAAATCTTTCAACTGCGGAAAATATTCTTCTCATGCTTCGCCCGGATAAGACATATACGGAGCTGGAAGCGAAGGTTCTTGATATTGCCCTTGTGTTACATATGGAGCATGGCGGCGGTAATAATTCGACCTTTACGACCCGTGTTGTATCTTCTGCAGGTTCAGATACTTACTCGGTAGTGGCTGCGGCTCTGTCCTCTCTGAAAGGACCGAAGCATGGCGGCGCAAATATTAAGGTTGTGGAAATGATGCGGGATTTGCGGGAGCATGTATCCGATCTGCACGATGAAGAAGCCATTAAGGAATACCTTGGTAAGCTTTTGGACAAACAGGCCTTTGATAAAAAGGGCTTGATTTACGGTATGGGTCATGCGGTTTATTCGCTTTCCGACCCAAGAGCACGGATTTTTAAGAGCTTCGTAGAACGTCTGGCAAGGGCAAAGGGACGAGAAGAAGAATTCGATATTTATTCGGCCGTGGAACGTCTGGCACCGGAAGTCATTGCGGAGAAACGGAAAATCTATAAAGGTGTCAGCGCCAATGTGGATTTTTACAGCGGTTTTGTATATAATATGCTGGACATTCCATTGGAATTATATACACCGATTTTTGCCATGGCACGAATTGTGGGATGGAGTGCTCATCGCATTGAAGAGTTAGTCAATGTGGATAAGATCATTCGTCCGGCCTATCTGAGCATTATGGAAGAAAAAGAATATAAGTCTTTGGAGGAAAGATAGTAATGAAAAATTGGTTTAAAAAACTGATTGGCATTTCATTAGTTGCCGTGCTTTCAGCATCCATGCTGGTGGGCTGCGGCGGCAAAGAAAAAAAAGAGGAGACAGCGTCGGAAACGGCAGAAACTCAGCCTGCCGGGGCAGAGGAACTGGATGCTAAAGTCGGACGTGTGGTGTCTTTAAAAAGCAGTGTACTTGTTATTGAAACGGATGACGGAAAAACATTGGAATTTGATGTCGCCGGTGTAAATAAAGTGAATAGAGAATCGATTAAAGAAGGCAATACCGTTGCCGTAGTTTACAGCGGCATATTGTCGGGAACAGAAACGGACGGTGCGACTGTGGAACTGGTAGTCGCTATGAGTTCGGATGCCGCATCAGGAAGCGGAACGACCAACGGCATGTCAGAACGCGGAAGTCAGATGTCGGGAACCGTTGTGGAATATATCGAGGGAGCGAAGCTGGTTATTGAAAGCTCTGCAGACGGCGAGAATTATTATTTTTCAGTAGAAGAAGCTGTAGTCAGTGATTCTGCCGATATTGAAGAAGGAGATATGGTCACAGTTGCGTATACCGGAGATATTGAGGGAGATGACCTGGTTCCGGCTACCAGGATTACAGTGAGCAGCTCAGGCAGCAGTATATCAGGCAGTAGTACATCAGGCAGCAGCACATCGAATAGTAGTGCATCGGGCAATGGCTTCGGTGCGGATCGAATCAGCGGAACCGTTGTTGAAGCTTCAATGAACACGGTGACGATACGAACCAGCGGCGGAACAAGATATACATTTTCAACAATGGATGCAGAAATGAATGTGGCAGGTGAACTGCAGGAAGGAACAGATATTACCTTGTATTATACAGGGGATCTTTCTGAAGGCGCTGAGACTGTTACGGTAACTTCTGTGGAAGTGAATTAGAAATAATTTCTTTGTTTTATAAAGAGGGCTCCAGGATTTCTCCTGGAGCTTTGTTTTTTCTATATATAATATATTTTGAGAGATATCAGTCTCTTACAATAACGGAGATACCGTTAGGGATGCAGGTCAAACTTGCGTCCTCACCTTTCAGTTCCCTTGCACGTGCATAAGCAGCCTCAAGTGTTGGGAAGTACTCGGCTTTCATGTCTGTGATCATTTTTTTCTGTTCCGGTTCTGCCACAAAAAGTACTTTGTGTTTGCAGAGAATACGGCAGTAAATCTGAGCACACCACTGGTCAGGCAATGTATCTTCCTGGGCGGTTGCCATGCACTGGTCATAGAAGGCCTGAGCAGATTCAGCCTCAGCAATGGAACGGTAGTATTGTTCGCCGCCGTGACCGTCTGAACATGTAGCCAGCATGATCATAACAGCATCCGGGTTTGCTGTAGCTTCTCCGGCACTCATACCCTTTGAACACTGGTAAGCATTCTGATCGAGAGGATAACCGCCGTTCGTGGTGATAACGATATCAGCCGGAGCCGGTTTTACGACACAATAGTTCGCAAGGAAATCGGCGCCTTTGCGGTGTGCGGTATTGAAGTTTCCGGCAAAAGCCGCAACAGTTTTCTTGTCTTCATCAATAACAACATTACAGATAAATGCCAGATTAGCCATTTCGGCTGCGGCAATCATATCTTCGTGAATCGGGTTATTGTCAAGAATACCGGTACGGGCATATGGGCTGTCAATGAACTTAGAGCAGTGGTTGCCCATAACGGTTACGGCATCGCAGACGCCTGGAAGAACACTCTTGCGTCCACCGGAAAAGCCGGCGAAGAAGTGAGCTTCGATAAAACCTTCAGCAACGAGAAGGGATGCTTCTAATGCAAGCTTATCAATGATGCAATCCGGACCGGATGGTAATTTGCCGACTTTGGCATTTCTTTCCGGATCATGGGCATCATGAACAACGATACTGTCCTTGAATTCTTCGTAGAGTGCATCACCGAGTTTGCTTCTTAACTCGTCAATGGTTGTCTGACGATGAAAACCGGTAGCCACAAGAAGTGTAATCTTGATATCCGGATTTCCCATTCTCAATTCGCGGATCATATGAGGTAAAATGTCCTGACTTGGTACAGGGCGTGTGTGATCGCTGATAATAATTGTGCAGTCCGGTTTGCCTTTTGCAAGTTCAAAAAGACGTGGGCTGTCAATAGGGTTTTCCATGGCTTCCGCAACGATATCATAACCGCTTTTGTCGCTGCGCAATTCATCGATGTTGGAAGTCAATACAGGAGTATCGTCAGGAACTTCCAAATCAAGTGTTGTTTTTCCGTAAAGAAAGTTTACTGTTTTCATAAATGTTCTCCTTTAAAAATCCTTCATAATAATATCATTCAAAACTCAAAGTTCGATTGCTCTATTATATGATAATTTGTGCAAGTTGTCTATAAAAGTTATTTGTTTAACGAGTATTTTTTTATCAATTATACAAATTGGTCCAACCAATATAAAGGTTTAGTGATCGGGCAGCTGGGCCGGAGCGGAGAAATATTTGCCTTTGTAAAATATGATTCTACGTATATAAAAATATTGTAAAATGTGGTATCATAAATAAAAAGAATCGGGAGGGGAGAAATATGCCGGGATTTATTATTCATCTTACAGAGGCGGCCATGATTATGGAACATATGGAAGTGCAGCCGGATGCTGACTGGAAACAGGAATTTTTGCTTGGTAATCTCCTTCCGGATACCCGGTTGGGAAAAGATAAAGCCATATCCCATTTTTGGGCGCCGGAGGGCCTGGAGAATATCGCACGGGCACCAAAGCTGTCACGTTTTCTGGAAAAGTATGGGCATCGTCTGAATGAACCGGTAATTTTGGGATACTATGCCCATTTATATCTGGATGAGCGGTATGTGGACGAATATTGGCCGAAGATTTTGACATTTGAAGATGCCAAAGGGCAGCCGGAACCGCGGAAAGATTTTATTCATCGGGTAGAACTTAAAGAATCCGGTGAATTTATTCCGTTTGAGAAGTTTTTCTCATCCGAATATTATTATGGGGATTATACGCGGAGTAACCATTGGATTGTCGATAAATATCATATACAGCCGCCCAAATATCGGTTTTTGGAAAATGTGAATATGAGCGAAGTGGATGCCTCACAGTTGAGTCGGGTATTGGCAGAACTTGAGGACATTTGTCAGAAGGGGCAGCCGGGAGATGAGAAGAAAATGAAAGTGTTCAACCTGGAAGGGCTGGAGGCTTTTGTTCGATATACAGCAGAGACATTTTATCAGAATGTGATACAATCGTCTCATATTATGGAAAAGTAAGGAGAGGAATCGACAGATGATTTATAATAATGTTTTGGAGGCCATGGGGCATACGCCGATG
>CATYEA010000008.1 GCA_958405355.1 uncultured Lachnospiraceae bacterium | reverse complement strand
TGTTTCAGGACTACGGCGGACAAGGCAGACAGCGGAAGCCATTCTTTCCCGCCAGGCTGCGGGGCATCTGAAACCCGAATTTTGTTCAGTGCCGGCTTTTAATGAAATGAATTTTGGCGCCTGGGAAGGGCTTCATTATACACAGGTTCGGGAAATGTATCCGGAAGCTTATAAGGCCATGGCGGAGGACTGGCTTCAGTGTCCTCCAACGGGTGGTGAAACTTTCTTAAATTTCAGCCAACGGGTGTTAAGTGGTTGGGATAAGCTTATTCGTGATGAGACTTTTAAAGAGGCGGGAAATATTCTCTTTGTTGGTCACAGCGGTCCGATGCAGTGTCTGATGTGCCATCTTTTGGGAATGGATGTGTCAAATATATGGCATCTGGAAATTCAGCAGGGAGCGTATACAGAGTTTGAAATTGTGCAGGATTTTCCGGTTCTGAAAGGAATGAATTTAAAATGTTAAGATTGGAAGAAATCTGCCGTGGAATTCCTCCGGCGGATACAGCGGTTATGAATCAGGTCTGGAAAATATGGGATAATAAATGTATTCCATTACGCAGTTTGGAATGGCTTCAGGAAACTTTGGTTCGTATCGCAGGTGTGCAGCGAAATGTGCAGCCCCGGATTCAAAAAAAACTGACTATTGTCATGGCGGCAGATAACGGCGTTATTGCCGAAGGTGTCAGTCAATCCGACGCGCATGTGACTGCCCAGGTGGTGGAGAACATGCTCCATCAGAGAGCTACGATTGCGCTTATGTCGGAAAATGCCGGAAGTGATTTTCTTGTGGCAGATATCGGGATGAAAGAAAAGGTAGAAGGTGTTCTGGATATTTCTTTCATGCGTGGAACAGATAATATGGCTGTGGGTCCGGCTATGAGCCGGGAAACGGCAGTAGTAGCCATTGAGGCCGGAGCAGAGCTGGCGATCAAAAAGGCGGCGGAAGGGTATCAACTTTTTGCCACAGGTGAGCTGGGCATAGGCAATACGACGAGCAGCAGTGCGGTTTTAGCAGTTCTTTCAGGCAAACCGGCAGCTTATGTGACTGGCCGGGGAGCCGGGCTTTCCAGTGAAGGACTTGAACGGAAAATCCGGACGATTGAAAAGGCGATTGCATTGAATCAGCCGAATTCGTCAGATGCGGTGGATGTCCTGGCAAAGGTCGGCGGCCTTGATATTGCCGGACTCACCGGTGTCTTTTTAGGTGCAGCGTCTGCCGGAATTCCGGTCGTCATCGACGGCTTCATTGCATCTGTGGCTGCCCTTTTGGCGAAACAGCTTGCACCGGCATCGCTGGACGGGATGATTGCATCCCATTGTTCCAAAGAGCCGGGGGCGGTGCTTGCGCTGGACATGCTTGACCTCAAGCCTGTCATTTACGGAGATTTTCACCTTGGAGAGGGCAGCGGTGCGGTCCTTCTATTTCCAATGCTTGACCAGGTATTTAATTTATATGATAAACTTCCGAATTTTCAGGAAGGTAAAATTGAAACATACATCCCTTTAAAATAATGCAGAAACATGATATACTGTGAACAGTTAGTGTCCATGGTATACTGTGAGCAGATTTAGTATAAAGAGGAACAGGAGGTACTTTGATGAAAGAAGTAAATACTGTAGGTATATTGACCAGCGGAGGCGATGCACCGGGAATGAATGCGGCCATTCGGGCGGTTGTCCGGACCGCGTTGGCCAGTGGTATGAAAGTTAAAGGAATTAAGCGCGGTTATGCCGGTTTATTAAATAATGAAATCATTGATATGGATTCCCGGATGGTATCTGAGATTGCACGTCTTGGCGGTACGATTTTATTTACAGCCAGATGTAAAGAATTTGAAACCAGGGAAGGACAGCAGAAAGGGGCTCAGATTCTTAAAGATCATGGAATCGACGGCTTGATCGTTATCGGCGGCGACGGTTCTTTCCGCGGTGCTCAGAAGCTTTCGGCTCTTGGGATTAATACGATTGGTATTCCGGGAACCATTGATTTGGATATCAATTGTACAGAATATACCATTGGGTTTGATACGGCCGTAAATACAGCTATGAGTGCCATTGATAAGATTAAAGATACTTCCACATCTCATGAACGCTGCAGTATCATTGAGGTTATGGGACGAAATGCAGGATATATTGCCCTTTGGTGCCAGATGGCTAACGGTGCGGACGGAATCCTTATACCGGAGCGGGATGAGTTTAATGAACAGGACCTGATCGATACGATCATGCATAACCGTTCCAAAGGTAAGACACATCATGTGATCATTAACGCAGAAGGTGTCGGTCATACCAATCGTCTGGCCCGGCGTATTGAAGCAGCTACCGGTATTGAGACCCGTGCGACCATTCTGGGTCATATACAGCGCGGCGGCTCACCGACAGCGAGAGACCGGGTGACAGCAGCGACTATGGGCGGTTATGCCATCGATTTGCTCCACCGGGGAGAAACGAACCGGGTTATCTGTTTAAAGGGCGGCAATTATGTAGACTTCGATATTGACGAAGGACTGGCCATGGAAAAGACGATTGATGAATATCAGTTCCTTATCAGTCGGTTAATGTCAATGTATTAATAAATGAATCGTGTAAAAAAGAAAGAATCCCAATGATTTTTAGTGTTTGGGATTCTTTCTTTTGTTTATTCGGAAATAAATTCTTTCATAGCCTTCAGAACTTTTTCATCTTTCAGTAGATCTCTTGAGAAGTGGTTGTGACCGAGGATATCCTTCGGCAGATAAGGCCAGCCCGGAAAGCATTCATCACAGAATCCTTTGATATCATTAGGGACATGGCACATACCGCCTTCGAATAGGATTTGTTGTGTCGGAAAAATCATATCTTTTGGCCAGATGTAACGTCGTCTTGGAACATCTTCGGAGAGATTCTCCAGGCCGAAAGCCACAGCCGTGGCATGTTCTTTATCACAAAAAATACCGGCACTTTTTGCCTGTTCATGAAAATGTCTGTAATAAACTTCAATTTTATCAATTTCATTTTTTACACGTTCAGGATCCTGGTCCGATGGGTTGGCCGGCCCACATTGAACAACATAGTTACTTCCGGGAGCAAAGAGATATGGATTTTTATGCCAATAGTCGAGACCGCTGTTGCAGGCCGGAAGGCTGTCGATTAACTGGTGCCGTAGTTCTCTGAGGCGAAATTCATTTTTCTCGGAAGTATCCGTTGCCCAGTTCCAGAGAGAAATATCAATAAAACATGGAATATCCGGGTTCCTGTGGCTGAAGCGGAATTGTTTTACTAAGACATAATAGTCATAGACAAGGGTTATCTGATATTCCGGGTCGTTTTTAAGTAATTCAAAAAGAGTCATGGCATCTTCGCTCATCATACAAATATCCACATCATCATCCCACGGGATGTGGCCTTCACAGGCCGCAGCGCCTACAAGACTGCCAAAACCAAGCCAGTATTCTAAATGGTGCTGCTGGCAAAGACTGTCCAATTGATGAAGCAGTTTACTATTGCAGAGCTGAAATGTCCGGAATGGTTCATCGGCCTTTGGCAGGGAGTGAAAGAAACGTTTCCGCATTTCATGCGGCGATTCGTTTTCATGGTGGAAGAATACGTCTCCATAGAGTTTCATATGTGCATCGTGAATGGCAATCTCAGAACTTAGTTTGTCAATCTGCTGATGAAGACTGTCAGATTGATGGTTGAGTTGCTCACGAAGCTGAAGAATTTCTTCCCGAAGTTTGCGGTTATCCTGCCGGATATCATAAGTCGCGGAATGAAAAGATCTGGAAGATGGCGGCAAAAGCCGCATTTGCAATTTTTTTAATGATTTTCTCAATGACATAGCGAATCCCCCATTGATTTAAAAAATCTTAAATTTTTCTTACATATTTTTAACATAACATAGAAAAATGTCGACTGTCAATGAAAGGAATGGAGAAGTTGTCTGAAAACATGTACAAAAAAAGAAAGAAATTATATAAATATAATTTCTTTCTGATCATTTAATCTAATCTCTAACACGGTTCTCCGGTATAGTAGGACAGGGATCCGATAATCTGGATCAGATGTTCCCGGCTGCCATGCCATGCCAGATAGTCGTCAAAAGCTTCTAAAATCTGATTACTGAAGATGTTGGCATCGCTCAGCAATTCAAAGAAGGATTCTGTATGAGGTGTGTGATTTTCTCCCACATACCACGTATGTTTGCCTTCATTCAGGTAATCTTCCGGGTCACCCTGATATTCCGGATAGATGAAACAGGTTTTTGACGAAGAGAGTCTAAAGCGATTTTCAATAAAGTGAACAAGGCGCTGACGCATCTGCGGGTTTGTCTGTAAGAAAATACAGGTTTTCCGCACGGAGGCGATAACCTTGAGCAGTGTTTTTCGGGACAGCCGATAATGGTAGGTCGTCCGGATCGCATATAAAAGACATTCGGAAATGTTTCTTCGTTCTTTTTTGGTTAAGGAAACTAATGCCTCCAGATTAAGCTGGGAAGGTTCCATATGGTTTAAACGTTTAAGCAGGAGCGTGTCCATAAGGGTTTCAATCCGTCGATAATAAAAAGCCTCATATCTGCGTTCGGGATGTTCATTCATATCCTGATGCATACGGGCATAAAGGTAAGGATGTGTGTGCGTGTCCAATGCGTAATGGCAGAGGAAGCCGGCAATATAGGCCAGACAGATTTCTTTATCTTCTGTTTCAAGGACAACGGTATATTCCAATAGATTATCAAAAAAAGCGCCGGTGCTTTTTTCATGAAGAATATTGCAGATATTATTTTTGCGTTTTCGCATATATGGGTTCAAATAGTAGAAGAAGATGTCAGGCCCCTGGAGTCCCATATGATATGCATTTGGGTTTTTTCGGATGATTTCTTTCAGATAATTCGGAGACAGTGACTGGTATGACCGTTCACCGAATAAATAATTTGTAATTAATCCCGGCATATGAAAATCTCCTTTATTAAAATATACATATATATTTTAACAAATTATGACGGATTAGCAATGAAAATCCAATGAACAATTATAAAACTATTATTAATTTTTTTCAGGATGTGTTATAATCATAGCGATTATTGCAGAAAAAGGAGCTATAGAAGTGTCAAAAGAAGAAAATACTGTAAAGTTCAGAGTTGTAAAAATTGTGTTTCGTATTATTCTGGCAGTTTTGACTGTACTGTTGGGGACCTTGGCAATGCTTGCCTATAAAGGCATTTTCTGGATGTTTAAAACATGGAATCATCTGACGATGGATGAACTTGTTTTTCATTTGAATTCCCCTCTGGAGGGAACAAATGAGGGCATGATCAAAGACTTTTTTAATTCCTGTGGAATTATTACGATTGCTACGGCAGTCATATTGATCATTGTGATGATATTATTGATGGTTTTATGTAAACGAAAATGGATTTTCTATGTGGCATCCGGTGTTATCATGGTCATTTCAGCGGTGGTTATTGCCTATACTTTATCCTATGCCTGGAAAACATTGGACGTTTCTTCTTATAAGGATAATCAGGGGACCTATTCCAGTTTTATTGATGACAATTATGTTGCACCGACGGATGTGACTTTGGCTTTTCCGGAGCAAAAGAGAAATTTAATATATATTTTCCTGGAATCCATGGAAATCACTTATGCAGATGCAGAAAGCGGTGGTGCATTTGAGGAAAACGTGATTCCTGAGTTGACGAAATTATCCTTGGAAAATGAGAATTTTTCCGGCGGACAAAATATACTGAATGGCGGTACTTCCCTTCCGGGAACAGGATGGACGATTGCGGCTATGTTTGCCCAGACTTCCGGCCTGCCCCTTCAGATACCGATGGATGGTAATGCGATGGATACGCAGGAAAGTTTTTTCCCGGGGATTACTTCGCTGGGGGATATTCTCGAGACGGCCGGATATAATCAGGGACTTTTGATTGGCTCTGAGGCAGTTTTCGGCGGCCGGGAATTGTATTTTACGACCCATGGAAATTATAGTATGTGGGATTATAATTATTATTCTCAGAACGGAAGTCTTCCGGAAGGTTACCGAGTGTGGTGGGGCTATGAGGATGACTATCTCTTTGATTTTGCAAAAGATAAGCTGTTGGAAATGAGCCAGGGTGATGAGCCGTTTAACTTCACCATGCTGACGGTGGATACTCATTTTGAAGATGGCTATGTTTGCGAAGATTGCCCGGATACTTTTGGGGATAATCAGTATGCCAATGTCATGGCCTGCTCCAGTAAAAAGGTCAGTGAATTTGTTGAATGGATTCAGCAGCAGGATTTTTATGAAAATACAACGATTGTCATTTCTGGTGATCATCCGACCATGGATTCAGATTTCTGTGAGGATGTGGATGAGGACTTTGAAAGAAAAGTATATACAGCTTATATTAATGCGCCATTGAGTCCGGAGGAACCGTTCTATCGGGATTTTTCCACCTTTGATCAGTTCCCGACAACTTTGGCCAGTTTGGGCGTAGAAATTGAAGGCAACCGCCTTGGTTTGGGAACAAATTTATTTTCCCATATCCCGACACTGACAGAACGTTTTGGAAATGATACAATATCTTCAGAGTTATCCAAGAAATCCCAGTTAATGGAAGAATTGACCGCGGAAATCCGGGAAACAAATCTGAAACTGGAAAAAGAAAAGGAAAAAGGGTCTGCGACGATTTCAGCAACGCCTTATGACAATACGACAGGCCAGTTTGAAGTGACCATTTCGGATATTAAAACGGATATGGATTACCAGGCTGTACGCTGTCTGGCATTTCCGGAAGAAGATGAAGGAAGTCAGCAGTGGTATGATGTTTATTCTCTTGGAGACGGAACCTATGAAACTGCGGTTTATGCCTGGGATTATGGTTATAAGACCGGCAATTATAAAGTTCAGGTATATTTATTTGATGCCAATGGAAAGTCAGTGATGATTGGTGAAATCGGAGGCATTATGGTTCAGTAGACACGTTTGAGAGGCCGGAAATAAGCGGGTGATAGTATATGGATTTATTTGATTATATGAGAAGCACTACAATGGAAAAAGAGTCACCGTTGGCATCGAGGCTGCGGCCGTCGACGCTGGAGGAAATCGTGGGGCAGCAGCATATTCTTGGGAAGGATAAGCTGCTCTACCGGGCCATTAAGGCAGATAAGCTCAGTTCAATTATTCTCTATGGTCCTCCGGGAACGGGAAAAACGACGATTGCCCGGGTCATTGCCAATACGACAAAAGCGGTATTTACCCAGATGAACGCGACTGTGGCCGGGAAAAAAGATATGGAGCAGGTGGTGGCGGAAGCGAAAGACCGACGAGGGATGTACGGACAAAAAACGATTTTATTTGTGGACGAAATCCATCGGTTTAATAAAGGCCAACAGGACTATTTGCTGCCCTTTGTGGAGGATGGTACGATCGTATTGATTGGAGCGACTACGGAAAATCCTTATTTTGAGGTTAACAGCGCGTTGATTTCCAGGTCGGTCATTTTCCGTCTGGAACCACTCAGTAAAGATGATATTGCCGCTTTGCTGCGGCGGGCCGTTTATGATGTAGAAAAGGGTATGGGTGCCTATCATGCGGAAATCAGCGATGATGCGCTGGAATTTTTGGCAGATATGAGTAACGGAGATGCCCGGACTGCTTTGAACGCCATAGAATTGGGTATTCTTACGACGGAGCCTTCGGAGGATGGAAAGATTCATATTACTTTGGATGTTGCCGGAGAATGTATTCAAAAACGGGTGACTTTATATGATAAAAATGGAGATAATCATTATGATACCATTTCTGCATTTATAAAGAGTATGCGGGGCTCGGACCCGGATGCGGCGGTTTATTACCTGGCCAGGATGCTCTATGCGGGAGAGGATGTGGCCTTTGTTGCACGGCGGATCATGATCTGTGCGGCGGAAGACGTGGGAAATGCGGACCCTCAGGCACTGACGGTGGCTGTGAGTGCGGCCCAGGCTGTAGAGCGGCTCGGTATGCCGGAAGCCCGGATACCGTTGGCCCAGGCGGCCATTTATGTGGCCTGCGCACCGAAAAGTAATGCGGCCTATATGGCAATTAACGAGGCGATGGACTGGGTAGCCGGACATAAGACTGAACCGATACCATCTTATTTGCAGGATGCAAGTTATCGGGGAGCAAAGAATTTCGGGCATGGTATTGGTTATCAGTATGCCCATAACTATGAAAATCATTGGGTAAAACAGCAGTATCTGCCGGATGGTGTGGAAGGACATACTTTCTATCGCAGCGGCGATTTGGGATATGAAGCAAAAATGAAGCAATGGCTGAAAGATTTGAAACAGGAAGGATAAAATAAAAATGGAATTATATATTGTAAGACACGGAAAAACCTATTGGAATAACGAAAAGAAGATTCAGGGCTGGGCGGATATTGACCTGACAGAGGAAGGCCGTCAGGTAGCCTATGATTCGGCAGAAGGTATGAAGGATATTCATTTTGACGCAGTTTATTCCAGTCCGCTGAAACGGGCCCATGAGACAGCCTGTATTCTGAAGGGAGATCGAGAGATTCCTGTGGTTGTGGATGAGCGGATTAAAGAAATAGGTTTTGGCGTACTGGAAGGTGCGGATTTTACAAAAATCCGGGGAGATAAAACAAGTAAGTTCACAGCATTTTTTGATGCACCGGAACTTTACGAGGCACCGGAAGGCGGCGAGTCTATTCAGGAAGTCTGTGACAGAGCAGAGAATTTCCTGAAAGAAATCATTGCGAAACACAAGGATGATGAACGAGTCATGATCGTGGCCCATGGTGCGGTGAATAAAGCAATGCTGCATTATATCCGCAAAAATGAGATTAAGGATTTATGGCAGGGTTCTCTTCAGAGAAACTGCGGTGTGACGATTGTAGATTGCAGAAACGGCAAATTTGATGTGATTGAAGATAATAAGGTGTTTTATGAATACAAAAAAGCGTAGGATGCTCATCCTTTCTCTGGATGCGGTGGGCAGCCGGGACATTGAGAGAGCCAGGGAACTTCCCGGCTTTTCTCGTTTTTTCAATGGTGCAAGTGAGTGTATGTCGGTGAATTCGGTATATCCGAGTATTACCTATCCTGCTCATACGACCATCGTGACAGGCCGTGAGCCCTGTCATCATGGAGTGATTGATAATACAAAAATCCAACCGGATCGTAAGTCACCGGACTGGTATTGGCAGCGGCGGTATATACAAGGGACAACGCTTTATGATGAATCCATGGCCCGGGGGATGACCACGGCGGCCTTGCTCTGGCCAGTGACGGCCCGTTCAAAGATTACCTATAATGTGCCGGAGATTTTTGCCAACAGGCCATGGACAAATCAGATTTTGACGTCGCTTCGGAATGGAACGCCAATGTATCAGTTTCGCCTGAATCAGAAGTTCGGCCATTTGCGAAATGGCATTCGGCAGCCGGAGCTGGACAATTTTACCCATGCGTCACTCATTTATACATTAGAGAAGTACAGACCGGATTTAACACTGGCTCATTTTACCGATGTGGATACCCAGAAACACGATTACGGCGCTGAATCGGCAGAGGCCTGGGCGGCCATGGAACGGCATAGTCAACGGCTGGTGGAGATTCAGGATACGCTGGAACGTCTTAACCTGGCGGAAGATATGATTTTTGTGCTTTTGGGGGATCATAGCCAGAAGGATGTGAACAAGATCATCTGTCTGAATGCATTATTTCTTGAAAAGGGATGGATCTCGGTGAAGCGCGGCAGAATAAAAGACTGGGGGGTATATTCAAAGAGCTGCGATGGCAGCGCTTATATTTATATTCGGAATAAAAGCCTCTATCGTCCGGTCTATGAGCTGCTTAAAAAGCTGCGGGATGAACAACAATGGGGCATTGAAGCAATTTACACTGGAAAAAGTGCGGCGAAATTGGGAGCAGATGGACAATGTGCCTTTATGGTCGAGGCCGGGGATGGATATTTTTTCCGGGATGGCATCGATACTTTTACCCGGATGACCCGGCCGGGCGAACATAAGGGCTGTCATGGTTATCGCCCCGAGAAATCAGGCTATCAGACTTTTTTTGCAATGAAGGGACCGGGCGTCCTGAAAAATCAGCGTGTTCAAAAAATGACTTTGGCAGATGAAGGGCCGACACTGGCTGCGTTACTTGGACTCGATTTGGGTAAAACCGACGGAAAAGTACTGGATGCTTTTCTGGAAAAGGAGTAGACATGTTTAAAAATTTATCAAAAAAGGAAATCAGCTGGATGTTTTATGATTGGGCCAATTCGGCCTACACGATGGTGGTAACTTCTACGATTATGAGTTTGTACTTTTTAAGCTCAGCAGGAGCGGCTCTTGAAGGAAAGGTGGCGGACCCGGCGGTGACGGCAAATGCCTACTGGGGATTTGCCAATTCAGCGGCCACCCTTGTGCTTGTGGTTTTGTCGCCAATCCTTGGAACAATGGCTGATTATAAAGGCAAGAAGAAGCAGATGTTCAAGCTCTTTTTGTTCACCGGTGTTGTCTTTACAGCGTTTCTGGCATTTATACCATCAAACCAGTGGCTCTTGCTGTTGATCGCTTATGTTATTACGGCCATTGGCTTTGCCGGGGCGAATATTTTTTACGACGCATTTCTTGTGGATGTATCGGAGGATGCCAATATGGACAGGGTATCCAGTCTGGGATTTGCTCTGGGATATATAGGAAGTACCATTCCATTTATCATTTGTATGGTTCTGGTAGTCCTGGCAACTCTTGGCAAGGCTCCGTTCAGTGTGGAAACATCCTACAAAATATCCTTTGTCATTACGGCTGTCTGGTGGATTGGATTTAGTGTGCCGATCCTGCGGGACGTTCATCAGATTTACGGCATTGATGCGGAACCTCATTTTGTACGGAATAGTTTTCGGAGGCTTGGGCAGACACTAAAGGAGATTCGGAAACACCGTCATATTTTTATTTTCCTGCTGGCCTATTTCTTTTATATTGATGGTGTGGATACGATCATAAAAATGGCAACGGCCTATGGAAGTACGATTGGAATCGGCAGTATTATGCTTTTGATCATTCTGCTGGTGACCCAGTTTGTTGCTTTTCCATTTGCAATTATCTATGGAAAGCTTGCAGAGAAGTTTGGAACAAAACGGACATTGAATATGGGAATTTTAACTTACTGTGTTATCTGTATTGTTGCCTTCTTTATGAGTCCGGAAAGGGATACAAAAACCCTGACCATTATGTTCTGGGTGCTGGCTATGCTGGTTGGTACGGCCCAGGGCGGTATTCAGGCACTGAGCCGCTCTTACTTCGGACGTATTGTCCCGAAAAACCAGGCCAATGAATTCTTTGGGTTTTATAATATTTTCGGAAAATTTGCCGCTATTTTAGGACCGATTCTTTTTGGCTGGATTTCCCTGCTGACGGGAAAGGCCAACTATGGTGTGGGAAGCATTATTATTTTATTTATTGTGGGAAGCATTATTTTCCACTTTGTACCGGATGAAAGAGAGTTGTAAGAAATGGTCATTTTCCCGTGCTTGTTAAATGACTGAAATTCATGTATACTAAGTGTTGAGGGATGGGGGCGGCATCTGTTGTCAAAATGTGATGCCGCTCAGAAAGGATGGAAATAAGGAAAATGAAGATACTTTCATTTGGTGTGCCTTGCTACAATTCGGAAGCATATATGAGAAAATGTATCGATTCCCTGCTTGTGGGAGGCGATGATGTTGAAATTATTATTGTAGATGACGGTTCAAAGGATAGTACAGCGGCTATTGCCGATGAATATGCAGCGTCTTATCCGGAGATTATTAAAGTAGTTCACCAGGAAAATGGCGGTCATGGCGAAGCTGTAAATACAGGACTTAAAAATGCCGCTGGTTTATATTATAAAGTGGTGGATTCGGATGACTGGCTGGATGAGGAAAGTTTGAGAAAAGTTATTGAGGTGTTAAAAGGTTTTGCCCATAATAGAAAACGTGTGGATCTGGTGATTTGTAACTATGTTTATGAACATGTGGAAGACCAGACTTCAAAGGTCATTCGATATAGCCACGTACTTCCTGAGAATAAAGTCTTTGGATGGAATCAGGTAGGTCGTTTCAGAATGGACCAGAATCTTCTGATGCACTCCATGATTTACCGGACCCGGGTATTGAGAGAGGCAGGGTTGGAACTGCCGAAGCACACATTTTATGTAGATAATCTGTTTGCCTATGTTCCGCTGCCGTATGTGCGGAGTCTGTATTATATGAATGTGGATCTGTATCGTTATTACATTGGACGAAGTGATCAGTCTGTCAATGAGTCTGTTATGATTGGCCGCATTGACCAGCAGATTCTGGTAAATAAGATGATGTTTGATGCCTTCAGTCTTCCGGATGATGTCTTTAATAAACGTCTGGCCCGGTATATGATGAGCTATCTGGCGATGATCTGTCTGGTGACTTCGATTATGCTGACAATTTCAGGGACAGAGGAAAATATACAGAAGCGTAAGGATTTGTGGGAATATTTTAAAGAAAATGATTATGGCATGTATATTCGGCTGCGTACAGGATTGCGGGGCATGGTCAGCAATCCGCCAGGAGTGATTTCCAGTTCGATCATGCGCAAAGGCTATCATCTGGCCCAGAAAATATATAAATTTAATTAATGTTGATGCATTTTATGCCCGGAGAAATCCGGGCATTTTTTCGTGTAGTGATAATATTTCTTCATCAGGCATATTGACAGTATACCCTTTGGGGGTATATAATAAACATACCCTGATGGGGTATGATGTGAAAGGAATGTGTATAAATATGGAAAAAGGGAAAGAATGTTGTTGTCATAAGACAAAGGAACGTTCAGAAGAAGAATATAAAAGCCTGATTCATCGTTTGAATCGGATCGAGGGTCAGATTCGCGGTATCAAAGGGATGGTTGAGAGGGATGTGTACTGTACGGATATTTTAGTTCAGGTGGCGGCGGCAAATGCGGCTCTGAATGGATTTTCCAGAGAATTGCTGGCGAATCATATCCGAACCTGTGTGGCTGAGGATATCCGGCAGGGAAAGGATGAAACCATTGATGAATTAGTAGCACTTTTACCGAAACTTATGAAATAAAGCTTTAAAGAGGAGGCATAATATGGAACAATATACAGTTACCGGTATGTCCTGTGCAGCCTGCAGCAGCCGGGTAGAAAAGGCCGTGTCGAAGGTGCCGGGAGTTACATCCTGTTCCGTCAGCCTGCTGACCAATTCCATGGGGGTGGAAGGCAGTGCGTCAGCCCAGGATATTATTGCGGCCGTTGAGAAGGCCGGTTATGGCGCATCGAAAAAGGGAGCCGCAGCGGACCATTCTCAGGCGGGTTCCGGAGCAGATGCGGAGGATATGTTAAAAGACAGGGAAACGCCGGTTTTAAAAAAGAGATTATGGTCGTCGGTTGGATTCCTTATTGTCCTAATGTATTTTTCTATGGGGCATATGATGTGGGGCTGGCCGGTTCCGGCATTTTTTGAGAATAATCATGTGGCCATGGGATTGCTGCAGCTTCTGCTGACAGTCATTGTTATGGTCATTAATCAGAAATTTTTTATCAGCGGATTTAAGAGTTTATTTCATCGGGCACCGAATATGGATACCCTGGTAGCTCTCGGTTCCGGTGCATCTTTTGTCTACAGTACCTATGCGCTGTTTGCCATGACGGATGCTCAGGCGAATGGTGATATGGCCGGAGTGATGACCTACATGCACGAATTTTATTTTGAGTCGGCGGCGATGATTCTGACGCTGATCACTGTAGGTAAAATGCTGGAGGCCCGCTCTAAGGGAAAGACGACGGATGCTTTAAAAAGCCTTATGAAGATGGCGCCAAAGACAGCAACCGTTTTAAAGGACGGTGCAGAAACTGTGGTGCCGATCGAGCAGGTAAGAAAGGGCGATATGTTTGTTGTCCGTCCGGGAGAAAATATACCGGTGGATGGTATTATTCTTGAGGGAAGCAGTGCCGTCAATGAATCTGCTTTGACCGGAGAAAGTATTCCTGTAGATAAGGCAGAAGGTGACGCCGTATCTGCGGCTACGGTAAACCAGTCCGGATTTATCCGCTGCGAGGCTACCCGGGTCGGCGAAGATACGACCTTGTCGCAGATCATCAAAATGGTCAGTGATGCGGCGGCCACAAAAGCGCCGATTGCCAAAGTGGCAGATAAGGTTTCCGGTATCTTTGTTCCGGCAGTTATTACGATTGCAGTCATTACAACGCTTGTATGGCTGTTGGCAGGCCAGACCGTTGGATTTGCACTGGCCAGAGGGATTTCAGTTTTAGTTATCAGTTGTCCGTGTGCGTTGGGACTTGCAACGCCGGTGGCTATTATGGTCGGCAATGGTATGGGAGCCAAGCATGGAATTCTCTTTAAGACCGCCGTATCTTTGGAAGAGGCTGGTAAGGTTCAGATTGTTGCATTGGATAAAACCGGGACGATTACCAGCGGCGAACCGAGAGTAACAGATATAATTCCGAACGAGGGTATCCGGGAAGAAGAACTTCTTGGTTTGGCCTATGCGCTGGAAAAGAAGAGTGAACACCCATTGGCCCGGGCTATTCTGCAGCAGGCTGAGGAAAGACAGATGACAGCGGCCGAAGTTGTGGATTTTCAGGCGTTGCCGGGGAATGGTCTGAAAGCTTCTCTGAATGGGGACATTTTGGTGGGCGGCAATCTGAAATTTGTCCGTGGACATATGGTCGTTTCCGAAGAAATGGAAAAACGGGCGGAGAATCTTGCCGAGGCCGGGAAAACACCATTGTTCTTTGGACGAAATGGAAAGTTTGTCGGTATCATTGCAGTTGCCGATGTGATTAAAGAAGATAGCCCACAGGCGGTTCGGGAGTTGCAGAATATGGGTATCCGGGTCGTCATGCTGACCGGAGATAATGAACGGACGGCCAGAGCCATCGGCGCTCAGGCCGGCGTGGATGAAGTTGTTGCCGGAGTATTGCCGGACGGCAAGGGAAGTGTGATCCGGGCTTTGAAGGAAAAGGGCAAAGTTGCTATGGTCGGCGACGGTATCAATGATGCGCCGGCCTTGACGCGGGCAGATATTGGTATCGCCATCGGTGCCGGAACGGATATTGCCATTGATGCGGCCGATGTGGTTCTTATGAAGAGCCGCCTGAGTGATGTGCCGGCCGCCATACGTTTGAGTCGTGCGACATTGAAAAATATCCATGAAAATCTGTTCTGGGCGTTTTTCTATAATGTTATCGGCATTCCGCTGGCAGCGGGTATTTGGATTCCATTGTTTGGCTTGAAGCTGAATCCGATGTTCGGCGCTGCAGCCATGAGTTTGTCCAGTTTCTGTGTCGTATCCAATGCGCTGCGGCTGAATTTCTTTAAGATGCATAATGCGTCAAAGGATAAGAAAATCCAGAGTGTGGATATATCGGATGTTACGGCATCGCTGAAGACGGCAGCGGAGACGAAGAATTCCGGGAATTCCGGCAGCGAGCCGATGATGATGAAAACACTGGAGATTGAAGGGATGATGTGCGGCCATTGTGAAAAGATGGTGAAACGGTGTCTTGAAAAGTTCCCGCAGATTTCGGAAGCTGTTGTCAGCCATGAAGCCGGAACGGCCGTTATTTCCATGAATGAAGATGTGCCGGAGGATGACATTAAGCAGGCCATCGAAAAGGAAGGCTATGAATATATTGGGACGAAATCCCTTGAATAAGCTTTAAAATAGTATTATTATAAAAACAAATGGTAGAAGGAGAGATTCAAAATGACAAAAGTAATGATTGAGGGCATGGGATGCCAGAAATGTGTTATGCACGTCACAGAAGCACTGGAAGGTCTGGGAGTAAAAGATATCAATGTCAGCCTGGAAGACAAATGCGCAACTTTTGACGGCGCTTATGACGAAGCTGCACTGAAAGCAGCCATTGATGAAGCTGGATTTGATGTGACTGGAATTGAATAAAGGCGATTAAAATTTTTAAGATGAAGCCTCCGGAAAAATGAACCAAAAGTCATTGCCCGGAGGCTTTCCTTCTCTGGAAGAATGTAACTATGTTGACAAATATAGGCATAAAAAATATAATTAATTATAAAAATCGGAGGTGAGTGTGTGGAACTGTTATCGATAGTCGTGCCTTGTTATAACGAAGAGGAAGCTGTTCCAATTTTTTATAGAGAGACCTTAAAAGCAGTTGAATCATTGAAGGACGAACTGGAAATAGAGTTTTGTTTCGTTGATGATGGCAGCAGAGACGGAACTTTGAAAAGTATAAAAAAATTATGTGATATGGACGAGCGTGTTCATTTCGTTTCATTTTCAAGAAATTTTGGAAAAGAAGCCGGACTGTACGCAGGTCTGCAGGCTGCGAACGGAGATTATGTGGCTACGATGGATGTGGATTTGCAGGACCCCCCGAGAATGCTTCCGGAGATGTATAAAATTATTAAGGATTCTGCGGGTGAGGAAGACTACGATTGTGTGGCAACACGCCGGGTGACGCGAAAAGGGGAACCACCGATTCGGTCTTTTTTTGCACGTATGTTTTATAGATTAATCAACAAAATGTCCGATACGGAAATTGTCGATGGAGCCCGTGATTATCGCTTCATGAGCCGAAAGATGGTCGATGCCATTTTACAGGATCAGGAATATAATCGTTTTACGAAAGGTATCTACAGTTGGGTAGGATTCCGGACGAAATGGCTGGAATTTGAGAATGTGGAGCGGAGTGTTGGCGAGACAAAATGGTCATTTTGGAAATTATTTTTATATTCGATTGACGGCATATTGGCCTATTCAACCATGCCGCTTTCCATTGCATCCGTTCTGGGGATTGGCCTTTGCGGTGTTTCATTTGTCGGAATGCTGGTGGTTATCATTCGTGCGCTGATTTTTGGAGACCCTGTGGCCGGATGGCCGTCCCTTGTGACGATTATTGTATTCTTGGGCGGTATTCAGTTGTTATGTTTAGGAATTATTGGCCTGTATATTGCAAAGACTTACTTAGAGACAAAAAGAAGACCGATTTATATTGTTCGTGAACGGAGATAGAGGATGAGGACTAAAAATAGTAAAAGATACATCATATGGGGGCTTGCTGCGGCAGCATTATCCATGCTGGCGGTGGTCATTTGTTTTTGGAAGCTGGGGGTGTACCCTTTCGGCGAATATTCCGTATTGACAAATGACTGTTATATTCAATATGTGGATTTTTTCAGGTACTTAAAAGAGGTTATGGCCGGAAATGCTCATATTGGCTATTCTTTTTCCAAGTCACTGGGAGGTTCTCTGGTGGCACTGTTTGGCTATTACCTTTCTTCACCGTTTAATCTGCTGCTGTTTTTTCTTGAAGAAAATCAGCTGGAGGCCTTCGTGCTGATCATAACGATTTTGAAAGTTGGCTTATGTGGATTTACTTTTTCTTTGTTTATCAGTCATCGTCTGGAAAAATTAAAGCCGGCTTTTATTGTTATCGTATCATTGGCCTATGCATTTACCCAGTATAATGTTGGACAGTTAAGTAATATATCCTGGCTGGATGGTGTTTATATGCTTCCAATTATACTTTGGGGCATCTGGCGGTATATGTCTGAGAAAAAGAAGGGGATGCTTTATATAAGTTTTGCCCTTTCTATTATATTTAACTGGTATACCGGGTACATGAATTGCCTTTTTGCGGTGATTTATTTCCTGTATGAGCAGATTCGGTGGAATTATGAACATCAGCAATTGACATTAAAAAAGACGGTCGGGCAATTTTTGCGCTTCTGCGGTATAGAGCTTCTCGGAGTTATGCTGAGCTATGCCTTTTTTGTTCCTGTAGTCTTTGGACAGAGCAGCGGTCGGAGCATCCTGGATGAAGGTATTTTTTCCTGTGGGACCAATGGAAGTCTGTTGAATATTTATCGGGGATTTATGATTGGAACCCCAAATATGGGGATGACCGTACATGATTCTACCATTACATTATTCTGTGGCGTATTTCTGCTCATCTGCGCCGGTTATTATTTCTTTTCAAAAAATATAAAGACATTTGATAAAGCGTGTACGGCCATAATGGTTTCTGTAATGGTTTTATCGGAGTTTTTTAAGCCGCTGGAAAATATATGGTGCGGTTTTAAATTTCCTGCAGCATTTAAATTCCGTTTTGCCTATATTGTTATCTTTACGATTGTTTTTACGGCGGCTCAGGCGCTGGAGCAGCTAGACAAAATGGATGGCAGGCTTTTTGCCAAAATTGCCGGAGCAAATATTGCTGTATTTTTGATTTTTGATGTTATCCAGCCCTTTGACACTATCGTTCTGTGGATTCAGATTGGTCTGCTTTTATTTTATGGTGCGGCTGTATATATTTATTTGTTCAAGGGAAAATACAGAGGCCTGTGTCTTATTCTGATCATGCTGGCCTTTTACTCGGAAATATTGGCGAACAGTTATTGGGTGACCAGTGACGTTTATCGGAAACCGGCCGGTGAATATGCGGCATATTCCAGTGAGCAGGAAGCTCTTGTATCAAGTGTACAGGCGTATGATGGATCTGCATTTTATCGTATGGAGCAGAATGAAAACAGGGATAGAAAAACTTATGATAATTCATTTTTTGCCAATGAAAGTCTGGCCTATGGCTATTCAGGCATTCAGCAGTATTCATCATCCTATGATAAAAAAACAGCAGATTTTATTTTGGCTATGGGATACTGCAAGGGCGTTTTTCCGTCATTTTACCATGAACCAATACTGACTTCGGATAGTTTGCTCGGCATTCGCTATCTGATGTCTTCAAAGGCATATTTTGGACTGGAGCATGTTGAAGAGATTCCGGAGCGGAATGGAAAGTCAGTTTATTATAATCCTTATGCTTTGAATCTTGGTTTTAGTGTCAGTGACGATGTTTTGAATTCCATACCGGTGGGAAGTCAGTTTGATGTAAACAGTATTGGTCAGGATAACCCGTTTGAGTTTCAAAATAAGGTTTACAGTGCAATTCTGGGAGAGGATATTGCACTTTATGAGCCGGTGGAAGCGGACTGTGTATATGATGAAGTGAGTGAGAAAATCATCTATAGCATTCCGAAGCTGGACGGAAATGATATAGTTTATGGCTATACCCGTTCAACAATGGATGCAATTCCGATGGACATCAATGGTGAATTCTCCTGTTATTATCGGAGTGATTGGGCAAATATGGGAATTTATCAGGCGGGCATGTTGTCACAGGAAAATCAGGTATGTTTTAATGTCGGAGATTTTGAAGTTGACGCAGAGCATGTCGACGACCAAATGCAAAGTGTATTTTATAAGCTGAATATGGATGTTTTTGAACAGGTCATCGAAAGACTGCGGACCGGGGCTTTTGAGCCGGAAGTGTTTGAAGACGGTTATGTCAGCGGTAATTATTATGCGGAAGCTGATGGATGGCTGATGCTGACAATTCCAAATGAAGAGAACTGGAGAGTTACTGTTAACGGTACTGAGGTTCAGGCTGAGGACGGCGTGAATATATTTATGACAATTCCTGTGCAGGCTGGTGAGAATCAGATTGAACTTATCTATCATGTTAAAGGCATATCTGTAGGAATTGCTGTATCAATTGCATCAGTTATTATTTTCGCTGCCCTTTCTGTGGCTGGTTACAGAAAAAGAAAGATTATTTAGTGGTAATTTTTGCGAAATCAGTTATAATAAAAGGGTGAATGAAGAAAAAAGGACGAAAGGGGACACATATGTTAGCGTCTGATATTGGAATTGATTTGGGAACAGATAGTGTTCTTGTTTATATAAGAGGTACAGGCATTGTGCTTCATGAGCCTTCCGTAGTGGCTTATGACAGAGATACAAATGAAATCAAAAGTATTGGCGAAGAGGCGCGGGAGATGATCGGACGGACCCCAGGCAATATTGCTGCTGTGCGTCCGCTTCGTCAGGGTGTGATTTCAGATTATACGATTACGGAAAAAATGCTTAAATATTTTATTCATAAAGCAGTTGGGCGAAAGACTTTCTGGCGGCCGAGGATTACGGTTTGTGTGCCGAGCGGTGTGACCGAGGTTGAAAAACGGGCTGTTATCGATGCGACGATGGAAGCCGGGGCCAGAGATGTTATTATTGTTGAAGAGCCGATTGCGGCTGCTTTAGGTGCAGGAATTGACATTTCAAAACCATTCGGAAATATTGTTGTGGATATCGGTGGCGGAACTACGGATGTGGCGGTTATCTCCTATGGAGATACGGTTGTCAGTCAGTCGCTGAAGGTAGCCGGAAATGATTTTGACGATGCCATTGTGCGGTATCTGCGTAAAAAGTATGAAATTCTTGTTGGAGAACGGACAGCCGAGGAGATTAAGAAACAGATTGGTACGGCTTATCCGAGGGATGAGGAAGAAACGATGGAAGTCTGCGGACGGAATGTTTTGACTGGACTTCCGAAAACCATCGTTATGAGTTCGGTGGAGACCCAGGAGGCTTTAGAAAGCTGTCTGACTCAGATCATCACCGGACTTCATAAAGTTTTGGAAGAAACACCGCCGGAATTATCTGCGGATATTGCAACCCGTGGTATTTTGCTGACTGGCGGGGGAAGTCTGCTTTATGGTATGGACCGGCTCATTGAACAGATTACAGGTATCCGTACAACATTGGCAGATGATCCGATTTCCGTAGTTGCCATAGGAACAGGAAGATATACGGAATTTATGGAAGCAAAAAAAGGCGAGAAATAGTTTTTGAGGGGCTGAAAATAGACAGGTTTTCAGCCTTTTTGAGTTG
>CATYEA010000007.1 GCA_958405355.1 uncultured Lachnospiraceae bacterium | reverse complement strand
TCTTATTATATGTCAAATGTGGGATATCATTACATATTTTGGGCCTGCATCTCCTTAAAAGTGGGTAAGATTTCCATAAACATTTGCCTGATAGACTCCAATGTAGTATAATCTTAAATATAATCTGCATAGGAGTCTATCAATATGGAAAAACAAGAGATAAAGAGTTATCCGAAAAAAAGACATCCGGTGATGGGATGGATTTTTTATGGCACGGCAATTTTTATAGGGATTGCCATTATTTGCGGATTGCTTTTTTTGAGAAATCCATTTATGATACCGACGGTGGATGCTTCGGATGAAACAGTATCCTGGCAGCCGGAGGCCGGACAGAAATATGTTCGGGTCAGTCATATGGATTTGAGGTTTACAGGGTTTTATACGGTGGATGCCAATGAGGTGATTCGTGGTTATTATTATATTGGTTCCATCGGAGAACAGTCGTGGTTCGTAGAAATTCCGGCAGAAACAGATGATGCAGGTCTTTCTCAGGCGATGCCGGATTTGGTTGATATGGAATTTACAGCACAGATATCAACGGATGTATCGGTACTCGCAAAAGCGGCAGACAGTGAAGGTATGACATCGGAAGCTTACCTTGAAAACTATAATATTTCTGATAGAGTTCTTTTGACATACGATACACACCGGGAGGCGGACATTCTTTATTACGCGATTGCAGTTTTAGCGATGCTCGGTTGTTTTGTGGCGGGCAGATTGGTTATCCACGAAACATAAAAACCAAAAAGGAAGGTTAGGTTAAAGCACATGAATAAGATAAGAAGAATTATAGGAATGCTTTTGATTTCTGTAGGACTCCTCTGTATTCTTGGCGGATGTGGCATAGTTGATGATTTTCGTTCAGAGAAGGACTTGGTGGATTATAATACCACCTATGGCGTTTCCGATGGGGAGTATACGATTACTCTCAATAATGTGATGCTGGATAAGAAAGCGATCGATGATGGAGCCGGTAATGTCTATATGGATGTGAACACGGCAAATCAGTATTATAATTCCAGAATTTACTGGCAGGCGGATGAGAATATAATTCTGTATGCGACGCCGGAGGGAATGGCAGAGTATACACCGGATTCTACGTCTTACACAGTAGGAATGGTCTCTGCAACAAGCGATATTCCTGTGGTGATCAATCGAAATGGAATGCTTTATGTTTCACTGAATTTTCTGAAAGAAAATACGAAGATGGACAGTGCCGTGTATACCGATCCGAATCGGGTAGTTACACGGACAAAATGGGGTGAGGCTTACACAACGACAGTAAGCGGCAAGAAGGCTGTTATTCGTTATCAGGGCGGCATAAAAAGTCCTGTTTTCAGGGATCTCGAAAAGGGCGAGAGAGTCTATGTTCTGGATGATGGCAGCGGTGATGAATGGGCTCAGGTAGTAACTGAGGACGGATATAATGGCTGGGTCAAAAATGAAGACCTGGAAACGCCGTCCATGACGACATTGACCGAGCCGAATTTCACAGAACCGGTATTTACGAATATTTCTAAAAATTATAAGATTAATCTGGCCTGGCATGGCGTTTACAGTGAATCGGCCAACGAAGAACTGGAGCAGATTTTGTCCGAAACACCGGGAATTAATACCATTAGTCCACGGTGGTTCTATTTTGAAAATACGAACGGCGATTTGACAACGCTTGGCAGTGCAGATTATGTAAACAAAGCCCATGCTGCCGGCATTGAAGTCTGGGCGATGTTCTCCAACGAGTTTACCAATTTTGATGGTGAGATGACGGATGAAATTTTGTCGTCCCGGGCAAAGCGCCAGTATGTTCTGGATCAATTGTCAGTCTATATTGATACTTATGGACTGGATGGCATCAATCTGGATTTTGAGATGATCAGTGAATCCGGAGCGGACAATTATATTCAGTTTGTTCGTGAATTATCGGCATTGTGCCGGGAAAAGGGTATTGTATTCTCCATTGACAATTATACGCCGATGTACTGGAGACATTATAATCATAAAGAAGAGGGTATCTTTGCTGATTATATTATTATCATGGGGTATGATGAGCATCACAGCACTTCTGAGGTGGCAGGCTCTGTGTCTTCAATGAGCTTTGCGCGTCAGGGTATTGAAGACATGCTGGAAATGGTGCCAAAGGAAAAAGTCATCAATGCAATTCCTCTGTATACCCGTGTTTGGGCGACAGATTCCAATGGATGGGTTGAATCTTTCAGTGCCGGTATGACAGAGGCTTATGGTTATCTTGAAAGTCACGGTGTAACGCCGACTTATGATGAAACAACGGGACAGAATTACGGGCAGTATACTTCGGAAGTAGACGGACGTCTCTATCAGATTTGGTTAGAAGATGATACTTCTATCCGAAGCCGTATGGCTATGATTCAGGAATACGATCTGGCTGGAGTTGCCAGCTGGCGTATCGGCTGGGAAAGCGGTCCTGAAATCTGGCAGATTATTGCAAGTTACTTAAATTAGCGATTATCGACAATCAGCATATTCAGCTTCTTCCATCGCTTCAAATCCTGGGGCGTGAGAAGAAGCTGTTTTTTTAATGTTTCATCGGCTTTTTGCGGTTTCAGTGCGACGAGACATTTAAAGGCGCAAGGCCTGAAATCTATGCTTGAAATGCCGCATAGAAGGCCGTCACTAAAGTCTCTGGCTTCCAGTGGGTTAAAGATATAAAGTAAGTCCTCTTCCAGAGTATTAATCTGATTTACAAAAGAAAAACGAATGAGCATGTCGCTGTATAATACATTTCCAGAAAAATAAGTTTCGCTGCTGCGGCCATAGGGAGTGACAGTGCTTATGGATAAGGAAGCCTTATGCTCTCCGGTGCGGCTGCTGGTTTTGTAAATATTGATGATGCCGTCTTTGAGGCGTCCTACACGTCCGTCATAAAAATATAAAAATAATTGTTCGGCACGAAAAAAAGGATTTTTTTCCTGATTGTCCCGGGGATTACCCGGAATAGTATCTGATTCGGGTTGATAATCCGTCAAATGGGTCAAAGGAATATGGAGAGCCTTGCTTATATCATAGAGTGTTTGAATGTCGACGGTGATTTCACCAGTTTCGTATTTGCTGACACTGGCGCGGCTTTTGCAGATCATGTCTGCCAATTGCTGCAAGGTCAGTCCCTGGGTTTTACGGTAGGACCGGATTTTGCTTCCAATATATTGGTTAATATTTTCCATAAATAGTTACTCCTTTGTTTCGTGATAATATACACTGGATATGTTATTCATTGTGTTTGTATCATAGATGAATACTATGATGAAAAAATTCTATCATGATGATACAAATATCGTCAATATTCTATTTTAACGAAATTTTTTGGATTTTGTTTTACCCTCGACATTATGCTACAATAGGTCGAAGAATGTTGTTTTAAAGGGAGGCTCGTCTATGAGTTCTGAGAAAAAAGGGGGATTTACCAGTTCTCTTGGATTTATTTTAGCGGCGGCCGGAAGTGCGGTCGGCGTGGGAAATATCTGGCGTTTTCCGTATTTGGCGGCCCAGGATGGCGGTGGCTTATTTTTACTGGTTTATTTGATTCTTGTGTTGACTTTTGGCTTTACGCTGTTGACTACGGATATTTCCATCGGACGGCGTACAAAGACAAATGCGTTGAATGCTTTTGGAGAGATGCATCCGAAATGGGGTTTTTTAGGGAAACTGACTTTTTTAGTTCCGGCCTTTATTATGACTTACTATACAGTCATTGGCGGTTGGGTGACTAAATATTTATTGGTTTATATAACCGGAGGCGGAGCTGAAGCCGCCCAGGATGGTTATTTTACATCCTTTATCACATCAAAGGCTTCACCGATTGTCCTGATGCTCGTTTTTCTTGCAGTGACAGCCTTTGTTGTATATTGCGGCGTGGAAAAGGGCGTTGAGCGTTGTTCGAAACTGGTTATGCCTGGCCTGATTGTCATGGTCATGGGTATTGCCGTTTTTTCGTTGGTGCTTAGTCACACGAATGATGACGGAATCACACGGACAGGCTTACAGGGACTTGCAGTATATGTAATTCCGAATTTTGAAGGGATGACTTTTGGAAGATTTCTGAAGATTTTATTGGATGCAATGAGTCAGTTATTTTTCTCGCTGAGTGTTTCCATGGGTATTATGATTACTTATGGCTCTTATGTGGATAAAGATGTCAACCTTAGTAAAGCGATTGCTCAGATTGAATTTTTTGACACAGGCGTGGCTTTCCTTGCAGGTATGATGATTATTCCGGCGGTGTTCGTGTTTTCAGGGACAGAAGGGATGGCATCCGGGCCAAGCCTCATGTTTATTTCCTTGCCGAAAGTATTTGCTGCGATGGGAGGCGCAGGGCGTATTGTGGGAACCGTTTTCTTTCTCATGGTTGCTGTTGCGGCATTAACTTCCTGTGTATCCATTATGGAGACTTTGGTGGCTAATTGTATGGAACTCTTTCATGCTGACAGAAAGAAAGTAAGTCTTATTATTGCGGTCTTATCTGCCGTTGCTGCGGCAATTATTTGTCTTGGTTATAATGTATTTTATTTTGAATTACAATTGCCGAATGGCCAGACAGGACAGATTCTCGACGTGATGGATTATATCAGTAATAGTTTTCTTATGCCATTGATTTCTCTGTTCACCTGTATTTTAGTTGGCTGGATTGTAAAACCCCAGTGGATCATTGATGAAGTGGAATCCAGCGGTCATCCATTCCGGCGGAAACATTTATATGTGTTCATGATTCGATATGTGACACCGATTATTATGGCTGTTTTATTTATTCAGTCTGTTATAGGAATATGATCTTCTATAGTGCAAAAGGGAAAATATTACCCCAGTCTTGCGAATCGTCAGCAGATATGCTATAGTAAAATCAAGAGAACAACCGTCCACAAAAGTGGTTGACCTCGTAGGAGATTAAAAAATCCGCCCTTCAACTGGCCAAAGTTTTAAGGGCGGATTTTTCTATGTATAGCTACTTACAAAACGTAAAGACGAATGTAAGCAATGCCAAAAGGAAGAGACCGAAGGTCATCATATCCTTAAAATCAAATTGATTTTTCATAGGCATCACCCCCATCCTATGTAGAATGAGGTCATACCACCCTGTACTGCGGTTGCTCTATTCTAAATTTTATCATATTGTGAAGATATATCACTCACAATCCGTCGACAATTTTTTTATGGATAAGAAAAGTTACGATAAACTTCAGTGTTGCGCAAAAAATCCCGGGATATGTCCCGTAGAAAGCGTTTCAAGCTTTCCGAGGGACCATATCCCGGGTATATTTTACTCGTGGCGCAGCGCATCGATTGGATTCAGGTTGGCTGCTTTAATAGAAGGCAGCAGGCCGAAAAGAATACCAATGGCCATAGAGAAGATCACAGAGAATATAATGGCCGGTACGCTGATGGCGGACGGAGTTTGTGAAACTCTGGAAATCACCTGGGCCATGATGATACCAGCCACAACGCCGATGATACCGCCAAGGCTTGTCAATACGGCGGCTTCGGTCAAAAACTGGGCAAGAATGCGGCGCTTTCTGGCGCCAATGGCTTTCTTTAAACCGATTTCCCGGGTACGTTCGGTAACAGATACGAGCATGATATTCATAACGCCGATACCACCGACAAGAAGGGAAATGCTGGCAATCCAGATTAACTGCTGGTTGGTTGCGGCGCTCAGCTCCTGGAGGTTTTTCGCCTGTTCCAAAAGGTCAGAGGCCTTGTATTTGACATCTGAGGAAGTCACGTAACCGTTCAGCAAGTCGGCACACTTACGTCCGGCGCTGCTCATTTCATCGGTACTGGAAGCCCGAATAATGAGGTTCTGCGGTTCATCGTAATTATAAACGATAGGCCAGGAAGCATCAGGGATAAAGATTATACCGCCGTCACTGCTGGAAGCCATATAATTATAATAGTCTTCTATAGAATTGATCACTGGTTTAAAGGTATTCGATTTTTCGCAAATACCGATCACGGTAAAAGGTTCTCCCTGGATTTCAATGGTCTGATCGATCGGGTCGTTGCCGCCGAAGAGGGAATTATAGGCCGCTGAATCCAAAATAGCGACTTTTCGGAAGTTTTTATAGTCGTCGGCCACAAAGCTGCGTCCCTTCTGCATTTGATATCCACAGGTAGAAAAATATTGGTTGTCAATACCGTAGATTTTTCCGCCGTTTAAGGATGTGTTGTGATAGTAAATGCCCTCGGCATAATTTCTGTTCAGGTAAAGGGAGGCATTTTCCACCCCGTCAACTTCTAAAATGCTTTCACGGATTTCATCGGTGATGATGGGAACTCCCTGAGGAAGGCCATTGTAAGCCGCCTCATATTCCCAGTCATTCTGATAGAGCTTTATTTCCACCGTATTATTTCCGGCTCCGACCAGATTCTGTTTAATCTGCTCGTTTGTTCCTTTGATGGTGGAAACGATGGAAATAATGGCTGCAATACCGATAATAATACCAAGCATGGTAAGGAAGGACCGCATCTTGTGAGACCAGATTCCCTGGATGGAAAGTCTTATATTTTCAAGCATGTTGGAATCCTCCTTTAGTAATAGGAAGGAGAGTCGACTTCTTCGGTTTTAACTCCCTCTTTCACATTTTTTCCATATGGAAATGTAATTAAATCTTCAGTGGTGAGGCCGCTTTTGATTTCCTGATAGTAACCATACATCGTAGCTCCGGCTTCAATCGTCTGCTTTTTCAGCCGTCCCTTTTCATCGGCGATGAAAACAAAATATTCTCCGTTGTCTTCACGGACGTAAGCCTTTGGAATATACAGCTTGGAATTCATGCTGCTTCCGTCGGAAGTTATATCGATGCTGACAGATTGGTTGTTTTTAAAACCGGTGGTTTCGGTTAAGAAAGCGGTAAACGGATAATTGGATGTATTCGGGTTGGTGCCGTAGGAAGAAGCGTTATCCGAGACCGGGTAGTCGGAAATCGAAGTGATTTCGGCTTCAGCCATCATCCCCGTTTCCATATTGGTGACGGAAATACGCTGCCCAACAGAGATTTCTTCCCGCTTTAATTCATTTACTGTACCTTTCAAATAAAATCCATCCTGGCTGGTAACGGAAATAAATGGGGTGTTCGCATCAATGGCTGCGGCCGGGTCTCCCACAGATTTGATCTGACCGTTCACCGTACTCAAAATGGTTCCGCTGGCAATATCTTTACGCATCTTTTCATATTTAAGAACCGCTTCTTTCCTGTCGATATTCAGGGTTGTTAATTGGTTTTTCTTTTCCGTTAATTGACGGTCTCTGTCCTCGGCGGTAATTCCATCATATGGATTCGTTTCATTTTCGCCGTCGGAAGTAATATCGGAAATCTGAGTATTGTAGTTATACATAAACTCTTCCAGAGTCATTTCATAAAAATCTTCCGGAATATCAAAATTATAGCCGTCCAGGTAAATGCGTTTTCCGATGGATGGAATCTGTAAGAATACGACCAGAGGTTCACCGATTTTACGGCCTGTATTCGTATCCAGACCTTTGATTCGATAGAGGAAATCCGGTGTAATAATGGTTTCCGGTGCACATTTTACGGTATAGATATTCTGGGTGTCGTCTTTTAAAAATAAAACAGTCTGAAGGTCCAGTCGGTAAACGATGGCGTCCGGGTCTGCATTTCCGGCACCAGGTGAAGAAAGGAGCTGATGGCCGTCAGCTTTCATGGAGACTTCCAGACCCTCATCACCTCCGGTATGATCCGGGATATTGTAGCCAATGGCGGCTGTTTCAAGAAAATGGATGTCGCGATTTGCAGCCTGAATCTGGAGATCAATGTTGTCAATGGCGAGGGCCTGCATTTCTAAATCCAAAGTTGCCAGTGTGGTGTCTATGGTCATTAAAGGTGTTCCAACGGAAACCGTATCGCCTTCACTGACAAGGATTTCCTGAATGACCTGATTTTCTGTGATGTAGACATCCTGGGTCAAGTCCGTGGTCACCGTGCCGTAGGAGGAATTATCTTCCCATAATGGAACGGAAATGGCGGAAACCGGACTGACTTCCACACGGGTATTGGCATTTTTATAAATACGGTAGCCTCCGATGCTGACGCAGACGACAGCGACGGCAGCGGCCAGACTAATTGTTATGATCATCGGTTTTTTCATAATCCGGGGCCTCCTTCCCTGTGAGAATACCATCACGGATGATTGCCTGACGTTTGGCGTGGGAGGCAATTTCTGCATCGTGAGTAATCATAATGATAGTAATACCTTCATCGTTGAGTTTTTGGAAAAGCTCCATGACCTGTTCACCGGACGTACTGTCCAGGGCACCGGTCGGTTCATCGGCCAGAAGGATGGTCGGATGGTTGACGATGGCTCTGGCAATGGCAACTCGCTGCTGCTGACCACCGGAAAGCTGTGTTGGCTTAAAATGAAGCCGGTCGCCGAGGCCAACCCGTTCCAAAGCTTCGGTGGCTCGTTCAACCCGTTCCTTTTTTGAAATGCCGGCGTAAATCAGCGGCAGATAGACATTTTCCAGTGCAGTCTGCTTCGGCAGCAGATGGAAACTCTGAAATACAAAGCCAATATTGTAGAGCCGGGTATCGGACAGCTCATTATCCGAATAAGCCAGGACATCTTTACCGTTCAGATGGTAGGAGCCGGATGTTGGTTTATCGAGACAGCCGATAATATTCATCAGGGTTGTCTTACCTGAACCGGAGGGGCCCATGATTGCCAGGTATTCACCTTCCTCAACGGAAAGCGAGATATCTTTCAGGATATGGACTTCCATTTTGCCCTGTATATAATCTTTATAAACATGTTCTAACTCAAGTATCATTCAACCATTCCCTCCATATTGCCGGAACCTTCCATTTCTGAGCCGCCCTGGGAGCCGGTATTGACGCAAGGCATGCCTTCGGTTAAGGTGTCCTCAGGAAAGGCAATGGAATCTTCCAGAGTAAGTCCCGAGGTGATTTCATATTCGTCCATTGTTTCATCATATTGACCGGTAGTGATCTGGCGTTTTTCCAGTTTGTCATTCTTTCCGCACACCCATGCATAGGCATCGTTGCCATCAAATATGAGATAGTAACTGGAAAGCCAAAGACCTTCTTTGGTTTCGGTCTGCCCAAGGTCCGGTTCCATAAATACATGCTGGCCGAGCATGAGCATTGCTTCATCCGTCAGTTCTACGTAGAAGTTATAGGAAGAAGACGAAGTGTTTGTGTCACTGTTTGATGAATAATACATGGAGTTCTGATTACTTACCGGGTTTTCGGTGTCTACTTCGGTTACTGTGCCCCGCCAAACGATACTTTCATCAATTCTGGAATGGACGAGCATTTCCTGCCCCGTAGAGATGGCGTACATGTTCTGCTCATTGATAGTTCCTTTAATGCGGTATTCATTATTTGAAAGAATTGTCATGTAGGACGAATCATTCTCATACCCATAGCCATAGGATGACTGGGAGCCGTCATTGATGGATTTTACAACGCCGTCGATTTCGCTGGTAACTGTGGAATTTTCCAGAGATTTGCGAATCTGATCGATTTCGACACCCTTACTTTTCTGATTGTATTCTGCCCGCTTTACATCATTTTGGGCAGTTAAAATCTGAGTTGTGTATGAAAATGCTTCACTTTCAGGGGCTTTGGCCTTTTCATTTTGAAGCGTTTCAATCTGATTATAGAGGGTGGAAATTTCCGTGGTGATCCGTTCAAGTTCCAGTTCGGCCTCACTTAATTTCATCTGGATTTCATCTGTATCGTAAGAAAAGAGCGGCGCACCCTTGGTTACCGTATCGCCCTCCTCTACGAAAACTTCCTTAACATTCTTATCAGAGGCTTTTTGGATTTTTACGGTCTGCTGAGGTTCAACAACGCCGGCGTAGCGGTTTACCGTACCTGTCGATGTACTGGTGAGCATGGACACGGGAGTCGTGTAAGCAACGACACCGTCGGCCGCCGATGATGATTTTCTGAAAACAAAAAACCAGATGCCAATCAGAATAACCAGAATGGCTGCCGCACCGGCAGAAATAAAGATAATCTTTTTCTTTTTAGTCATGTTTTTTTCCTCCAATAAAAAAGTCTATAGATAAAGCTATTATATCATAAATCACACAGTATTCGTGGAAAATACTGTCAAAAGAGAAATCTTAAGATTTACGAAAGAAAATCTAAGGAATTGAAATTGAAGAGTTGACAGTGGAAAAAATATATAATATGATTAAGAGTGCTAAAAACGAAGATGGAGACAGTAGCTTTATAGGAAGTTTGCCAGAGAGTCCGGGATGGTGGAAGCCGGATATCAGTAGTATAAAGTCGAAGATCACTCCGGAGTTGTGAACTGAAAGCCGTGGAAGGTCGTAGGGGAGACGGTATCCCGCCGTTACCGGGAGAGCATATGATGGTATGCTGCTGCACAGGTGGTATAATGATAGTTTTATCAGGGCTTTCATCCTTTGCGGGTGGGAGCCCATATTTATTTTTATAAAGAAATGGAGGAATTGTAGTGTACGAAAAAGTTTCTACGAATATGAATTTTGTGGAAAGAGAAAAGAAAATCGAAAAATTCTGGCAGGAAAATGACATTTTCAAAAAAAGTATTGAGTCCCGGAAACATGCTCCGGAATATACATTTTATGACGGACCGCCGACGGCCAATGGAAAACCTCATATTGGTCATGTGCTGACCCGTGTTATCAAGGATATGATTCCGCGTTATAAGACAATGAAAGGATATCAGGTTCCGAGAAAGGCCGGATGGGATACCCATGGTCTGCCGGTAGAACTGGAAGTCGAAAAGATGCTTGGCCTGGATGGAAAGGATCAGATTGAGGCTTACGGTCTGGTTCCGTTTATTGATAAGTGTAAAGAAAGTGTTTGGAAATACAAAGGTATGTGGGAGGATTTTTCCGGTACGGTTGGTTTCTGGGCTGATATGGAGCATCCTTATGTTACTTATCATGATGATTATATTGAATCTGAATGGTGGGCATTGAAGCAGATTTGGGAGAAAGGTTTATTATACAAAGGCTTTAAGGTCGTTCCTTACTGCCCTCGCTGTGGTACACCGCTGTCCGCCCAGGAAGTGGCTCAGGGATACAAGGATGTCAAGGAACGTTCAGCCATTGTTCGTTTCAAAGTTGTTGGTGAAGATGCTTATATCCTGGCCTGGACAACAACCCCTTGGACATTGCCTTCCAACGTAGCCCTCTGTGTGAACGCTGACGAGGATTATGCAAAAGTCAAAGCGGCTGACGGATATACCTATTATATGGCCGAAGCATTGCTGGATACCGTTCTTGGCAAGTTAAAGACCGAGGATGCACCGGCTTATGAAGTGCTTGAAACTTTCAAAGGTAAAGCGCTCGAGTATAAAGAGTATGAACCGCTCTATGAAGCAGCGGCAAAAATTGCTGAAAAACAGCATAAAAAAGCCTTTTATGTATTGTGTGACGAGTATGTTACTTTAACCGATGGTACAGGTGTTGTTCATCAGGCCCCGGCCTTCGGTGAAGATGATGCCCGGGTTGGCCGTAAATATGACATGCCGTTTGTACAGCTTGTTGATGCAAAAGGTAATATGACAGAAGACACACCGTTTGCCGGCAAGTTTGTAAAGAAAGCAGACCCATTGGTACTTGAAGATCTGGAAAACCGGGGACTTCTCTTTGATGCGCCGAAGTTTGAACACAGCTATCCGCATTGCTGGCGCTGTGATACACCGCTGATTTATTATGCAAGAGAATCCTGGTTCATCAAGATGACAGCAGTCAAAGAGGATTTGATCCGCAACAATAATACGATTAACTGGATTCCGGAGAGCATCGGTAAAGGCCGTTTCGGTGACTGGCTTGAAAATGTTCAGGATTGGGGTATCAGCCGTAACCGTTACTGGGGAACACCTTTAAATATCTGGGAGTGTGAATGCGGTCATCAGCATTCCATCGGAAGCCGTCAGGAATTATTTGAGATGAGCGGCAATGAAGCGGCAAAGACTGTGGAATTCCACCGTCCATACATTGACGAGATTACCATTACCTGTCCGAAGTGCGGCAAGCCGATGAAACGTGTACCGGAAGTGATCGACTGCTGGTTTGATTCCGGTTCCATGCCATTTGCACAGCATCACTATCCATTTGAAAATGAGGATGTGTTCAAGGCTCAGTTCCCGGCGGACTTCATTTCCGAGGCTGTGGACCAGACCCGTGGATGGTTCTATTCTCTGCTGGCGATTTCGACCTTGCTTTTCAATGAAGCACCGTACAAGAATGTTATCGTACTTGGACATGTTCAGGATGAAAATGGCCAGAAGATGAGTAAGTCCAAAGGAAATGCGGTAGACCCGTTTGAAGCGCTGGAGACCTATGGCGCAGATGCCATTCGCTGGTATTTCTATGTAAATTCCGCACCATGGCTGCCAAATCGTTTCCATGGAAAAGCTGTTGTGGAAGGACAGCGTAAATTCATGGGTACATTGTGGAATACTTACGCATTTTTTGTTCTGTACGCGAATATTGATGAATTTGATGCTACAAAATATACATTAGACTACGAGAAGTTATCCGTTATGGATAAATGGCTTTTGTCCAAACTGAATACATTAATTAAAGAAGTGGATGACGACCTTGGAAATTATCGTATTCCGGATGCGGGCCGTGCTCTTCAGGAATTTGTGGATGATATGAGTAACTGGTATGTCCGCCGGAGCCGTGAACGTTTCTGGGCAAAGGGAATGCCGCAGGATAAGATCAATGCTTACATGACATTGTATACAGCTCTTGTTACTGTAGCAAAGGTTGCCGCTCCGATGATTCCTTTTATGACTGAGGATATTTACCAGAATCTGGTCCGCAGTATTGACAAAGAAGCACCTGAAAGTATCCATTTGTGTGATTTCCCTGAAGAAAATGAAGCTTTCATCGACCGCGAACTGGAAGCGAACATGGATCTTGTACTTCAGATCGTTGTGACCGGCCGTGCCTGCCGTAATACAGCCAATATCAAAAACCGTCAGCCGATCGGCCAGATGTATGTAAAAGCCGATTTTGAACTTCCGGAATTTTATCAGGAAATCGTGGAAGATGAGCTGAATGTGAAGAAGATGGCCTTTGCTCAGGATGTGAGCGCATTTACCTCCTATACCTTCAAACCGCAGCTTCGTACGGTTGGACCGAAATATGGAAAACTCCTTGGCGGTATCAAACAGTATCTGAGCAGTGTGGATGGAAATAAAGCGATGGCAGAACTGAAGGAAAACGGCCAGCTCACATTCGATGTCAATGGTGAGAATGTTGTGCTTCTGGAAGAAGATTTATTGATTGACTCCGCTCAGACCGAAGGTTATGTATCTGTGACAGACAGAAATGTTACCGTTGTTTTGGATACCCAGTTGAGCGAAGAACTGATCGAAGAAGGTTTTGTACGTGAAATCATTTCCAAGATTCAGACAATGCGTAAGGAAGCCGATTTTGAAGTGACAGACCACATTGTTCTTTCAATGGAAGGAAATGATAAGCTGAAAGCAATTACAGAAAAGAATGCGGAAAGCGTCAAGAAGGATGTTCTCGCTGAAGAAGTTATCTTCGGAAGCACGGATGGCTATGCGAAAGAGTGGAACATTAACGGTGAGAAAGTGACACTGGGCGTTAAGAAAGCCTGAGAATACAGGATAATGGAGGGAATTTTATTGGAAACGAATACAGAAACAGTAGTAAAGAACCCGAAAGCAATTGGTTTTGACAAAGAAGTTTTTAAGAAAAATGTATTAGATAATTTAAAATCTCTGTTCCGTAAGACGATGGATACGGCGAGCCAGCAGGAAATTTTCCAGGCCGTGGCTTTTGAAGTCAAGGATTTGATCATTGATAGGTGGCTTGCAACACAGAAAGCCTATAAGGAACAGGATGCAAAATATGTTTATTATTTATCCATGGAGTTTTTGATGGGCAGAGCCCTGGGAAACAACCTCATCAACCTGTGCTGCTATGAAGATGTGGCAGAGGTTCTCGAGGAACTTGGATTGGATTTAAATGTGTTAGAAGACCAGGAGCCGGATGCGGCTCTTGGTAACGGCGGTTTGGGACGTCTGGCAGCCTGCTTTATCGAATCTCTGTCCACATTGAATTATCCGGTGTACGGATGTGGAATCCGTTATAAATACGGTATGTTCAAACAGGAAATTCGTGACGGTTATCAGGTAGAAGTTCCGGATAACTGGCTGGAAAATGGTAATCCGTTTGAAATGAAACGGCCGGAATATACACAGACTGTTAAATTCGGCGGTTATGTGCGGATTGAATGGGATGCAGAGCGTCAGAGAAATCGTTTTATTCATGACGGCTATCAGGCCGTGAATGCGGTGCCTTATGATATTCCGGTGGTTGGCTATGGCAACAATGTGGTCAATGCTCTCCGAATTTGGGATGCACAGCCAATTCAGGAATTTAATCTGGCCTCCTTTGATAAAGGTGATTATCTTCAGGCTGTAGAACAGGAAAATCTGGCAAAGAATATCGTTGATGTACTTTATCCAAATGATAACCATTACAGCGGCAAAGAGCTTCGTCTGAAACAGCAGTATTTCTTTGTATCTGCCAGTGTTCAGCAGGCGATTAAAAAATATAAAGAGACGCATTCTGACTTGCACAAGCTGCCGGAAAAAGTCTGTTTCCAGTTAAACGATACGCATCCGACCGTCACTGTACCGGAATTAATGCGTATTCTTCTGGATGAGGAAGGTATGGAATGGGATGAAGCGTGGGATATCACGACAAGATGCTGTGCTTATACAAACCATACGATTATGGCAGAAGCTCTGGAAAAATGGCCGGTAGACTTATTTATGCGTCTCCTTCCGAGAATTTATCAGATTGTACAGGAAATCAACCGCCGCTTCCTCATAGAGGTGGAAGAACGTTATCCAAATCAGTACAATAAGATCCGGAATATGGCGATTCTCTATGAAGGTCAGGTGCGCATGGCAAATATGGCCATTGTTGCCGGTTTCTCCGTCAATGGTGTGGCCCGTCTGCATACAGAGATTCTTGAAAAACGCGAACTGAGAGATTTCTATGAAATGATGCCTCAGAAGTTTAATAACAAAACAAACGGCATTACCCAGAGACGTTTCCTGCTTCACGGAAATCCGCTGCTCGCTTCCTGGGTTACAGAGAAGATCGGAACCGATCAGTGGATAACAGATCTGCCGTTGATCAAAGGTCTGGAAGCTTATGCGGATGATGCGAAAGCACAGCAGGAATTTATGGACATTAAATATAAAAATAAACTGCGTCTGGCAAAATATATTAAAGAGCATAATAATATTGACGTAGACCCGAATTCTATTTTTGATGTTCAGGTAAAACGTTTGCATGAATACAAACGTCAGTTGTTGAATATTCTGCATGTTATGTATCTGTATAATCAGATGAAGGCTAACCCGGAGATGGATTTCTATCCAACCACATTTATTTTCGGTGCAAAAGCAGCAGCAGGATATAAACGGGCCAAGGAAACCATTAAATTGATCAATTCTGTAGCGGATGTGGTCAATAACGACCCGGATATCCGCGGACGGATTAAGGTTGTATTCATCGAAAACTACCGGGTTTCCAATGCAGAAATCATTTTCGCAGCCAGTGATGTATCTGAACAGATTTCTACGGCAAGTAAGGAAGCTTCCGGTACAGGTAACATGAAGTTCATGTTAAATGGTGCGGTGACATTGGGAACGATGGACGGCGCCAATGTGGAAATCGTTGAAGAAGTCGGTACAGAAAATGCCTTTATCTTTGGTATGTCTTCTGAGGAAGTCATGGCCTATGAAGCCAATGGCGGCTATCATCCGGAAGAGATTTACCGTAATGATCCGGATATTCACAAGATTCTTGATCAGTTGGTGGATGGAACTTTTAGTCATGGTGACCGGGAAATGTTCCGGGAAATTTACAATTCTTTCCTGGCTCCTTCCTATGGACGGGCAGATCAGTATTTCATTTTAAAAGATTTCCGTTCCTATGCGGAAGCTCGTGAACGGGTAAATAAAGCTTATCAGGATAAGGCACATTGGGCGAAGATGGCCATGCTCAATACAGCAAACTCCGGTAAATTTACTTCTGACAGAACCATTGAAGAATATGTCAGAGATATCTGGCATCTGAAAAAGATTCAGGTAACACTTTGATAAAAAACTCCTGCCGAAAGAAGCTTGAAACGCTTTTTTCGACAGGAGTCTTTTTTATTGGATGAGTAAGGCATTCATTTTTAGTTGGGTGGGAAGTCTAAAGTGATAATGAGGCAGCCATCCCGGCAGCAGGCATCAATATGGCCATGCATTTCTTCGGTCAGCGTTTTCGCAATGGAAAGTCCCAGCCCGGTGGCATGGCTGCCGCTGGAGACGGTATAAAAGCGGTCAAAAAGATGGCCGGCCTGTATTTCATCAAGTCCGGGAGCATGGTTTATAAAACGCAGAGTCCCGTGTTCATCCATCCGGACAGAAAAATCACCGTCACTGTACTTGGCCGCATTACTGACAATATTCGACAAAATTCGAGATAGTGCCGTGGGGTTCAGATAGCGGAAAACCTCTTTTTTAGGCAACTGGATGTCGGGTTCGATACCGATTTTTTTAAACGTTCCATAATAACCGGCCAGACATTCTTCCAGAGCGCGTGTCAGAGAAAGATTTTCACGCTGTTCATTATCGTCAATGGACATAATGACGGAGTAGCGAAATAATTCTTCGGTCAGTTCCTTTAAGGCCAGGACCCGGCCGTCGATAATGGATAGATATTCGAGAACAGTATCGGAAACGTCCTCTCTGGCCAGCAGGTCCATATAACCGCAGATGGCGGTCAGGGGTGTGCGTAAATCATGAGAGATACTGGAAACTGCATTTTTTAATTCGGAATCTCCCAATGTGTAACGAATATGTTCTTTGCGGAGCAGCTTTAGCTGACGATTCATATCGGCAGCTAAAAGCCGCATTTTTTTATCAGAGGTCAAAAGGTCGATACCTACATTTGTATCCGCCTTCAGACGTGCAGCAAATTCTGAGCGCAGTTGGTCTGCAGCCTGACGCATCGAAAAGATTTTCCACAAACATAAGATTAAAGCAGCCAGCAATACAGTACATAATACATAAAGCAATGGAATCATAAAAACTCCTTTATTTAATATCCTTTTTGCGGAAACCGAAGATTCCAAGGACATTGGACAGGACGATAATGATCACCGAATAAATGCCCATCCGAATCGGGTGAGGGGCCTCCAGATTGGCAATCTGGGCACATTGGCCGCTTGGAAGGAAATCTAAGAAAAATTGGTAGATTTCCCGTTTTATTCCTGAAATATAGTTTGGATTCGGCATCATTTCAATGGACATCTCTCCGTCAGTCATCACTGCGGCTTCACTCATTTCCGGCTGAGCTAGGGCGGAGTAGAGGGAGATTGTCACAAAAAACAGAGCAAATGCTGTCAAAATACAGATCATGACGGCGTGGGATTTATTGGAGCAAAGCATACCGACCAGATTGAAGATGGCAGCATAGGCGATCGCAGCGAGGATGCCGTCAAAAAACAACAATCCAAGGATATCGACGGATATTTCCGGCATTCCAAACAGTGGGACGCCGATGGCAAGATTCACTGCAGCTCCCCAGATGCAAAGCAACAATCCGATGGCGGCACAGGTGATAAAATTGGCTATATAAATGTTTTGTCTGCTTTGACCGGTAATGATTTTATTTCGTATTGTACCATCACTGTAATCGGTTCCGATAAATAAACTGATCAGGACAGACAGAGCGATACCGACTATAAATAAAAATGTAAAGAGCAGACTGTCTATAGGCAGTTTGCCGCCATAAGCCATCATCACGTCATAAGATGAAAAAAGCATTATGCCGTTCCAAAGGAGCAGAAAGGCTAAGGCGAGACCGAAAGACAGCGTGTTTCTTAACCGGATGAAATTTGAACGAAGCAGTTTACGCATGGTCTTCACCTCCTATCAGACGTATATAATAACTTTCCAGACTTTCGTCTTTTTCATTGATACTTATAATTTTACAGTTTTCCTTAGCGAGATTCAGAGTCATATCCGTAATATCCGTGTGGCCGTAAATATCTGCTTCCGTGTCAGAGATGATCGTGTATTCCAAATGTTCTCTATCCAGATAACGAGTTAAAATCCGGGTGTCGGAAACCTCGATGTGCATGCATTTGCGGCAGGCAGCTTCCAGCTCTTCGGCACTGATTTCCCGGACAATGTGTCCCTTGTCGATAAAGCCGTAATGGGTGGCCAGTTTGGACAACTCATCCAGTATATGGCTGGATATCAAAAAGGTCATCTGGTGTTCACGGTTCAGCTTTAAAATCAGTTCCCGGATTTCAATAATTCCCTGAGGGTCGAGACCATTGACAGGTTCATCCAGGACAAGAAAATCCGGGTCTCCGGCCAGGGCAATGGCAATGCCCAGACGCTGTCGCATACCAAGAGAGAAGTTTTTCGCTTTCCTCCGGCCGGTGTGGCTAAGACCGACCAGATCGAGAAGTTCGTCGATTCCTTCAAAGGAAGGTTTGCCCAGAATGATATATTGATGTTTTAAATTTTCTTTAGCGTTCATATTCAGATAAATGGATGGGGTTTCTACAACAGCGCCCATGCGGCGTCTGACATCGTACAGGTTTCTGTCTGTATGTTTCTTTCCATAAAGTGTATATTCTCCCGACGAAGGTGACTGAAGGCCGCAGATGAGGCGGATCAAGGTTGTTTTTCCTGCACCATTTTTTCCAATGAATCCATAAATAGCACCCTTTGGAACCTTCATGTTCAAGTTGTCCAACGCTTTAAAATGGCCGTAATGTTTTGAGAGAGCCTGGGTTGTCAATGCATATTCCATGGTATAGCCTCCTTATATTTGATAGGGCCATTTTATATGAGACATGTTAAGAAGGCGGTAAAGAAAATGGTAAAGAAAATGTAAAGATTAAATTTCATTTTCTCTTAATTTAAAGCCAATACCCCAAACAGCTTCGATATAATCTTTGCCGTTAATGTCCCGAAGTTTCCTTCGGAGGTTACTGATATGAACTTTTAAAGAGCTTTCCATACAGTCCGGAGTATCCATACTGATTCGGTCCAGAATAACAGACTTTGTCATGACCTGATTCGGATTCTGCATGAGAAGCTTTAAAATGGCAAATTCTGTCTTTGTTAAATGTACATTTGTTAATTCAATGGAAACCCTGTGACTTTCTGTATCAAGAAGAATATCATCAAAGGTCAGCAGAGAGTTGTTTTTTTCAAATGTGTGCCGGGGGCGAAGCTGTACGGTAATCCTTGCAAGCAGTTCTTCAATCTCGAAAGGCTTCGTCAGATAATCGGCGGCACCGTTCAGCAGAACGTTGACTTTATTTTCAATATCCATTTTGGCACTGATGACAATGACAGGAATATCCTTGATTTTTTCTAATACTTCTTCACCGCTTTGGCCCGGAAGCATCAGGTCAAGCAGGACTAAATCCGGACGGATCTGGTCAAACAGCATAAGCGCTTCTGTTCCCGAATAGGCCCGAAGGACGGAATAACCGGCCTGGCTCAAAACTTCCTCCAGCATATTTCCTATATAACAATCATCGTCAACAACAGCTACCGTATACATTAATTTCACCAACCTTATTTTTTGCCAAGTGATTTCATTTTATCATGTAGTTTTATGAAAACCAAGATTTGGGGGAACGAATTAAGAAACTTGCAAGATTTGCCACGCACAAAGACAAAATCTTGCGCGTCAGATTGTGGTTTTTGTCGAACGGAAAAGATGGATTTCACATTTACGAAGAGGTATAATGAAAAAAGAGAGGAGGTGAGATGTCATGACAGAACATGAGCTTTTATTAGAGATGTCAAATATCATTGATACAAAATTAGAACCTTTGAGAAAGGATATTCAAATAATAAAATTTGATATAGAGCAGGATGTCAAGCCGAATATTCGTATTCTTTCGGAAAATTATATGCCGGCAGCTCAGCGTTATGCATCGGCAACAAACCAAATGGAATCGGTTCAGCAGGACCTTGAACTGATCAAAAAGGTTGTCGCCGAGCATAGTGAAAAATTGAATGAAATTTCTGCATGATTTTAGAAAATGATATTAAGCACCAAACAGAAAACAAGTATCAGCAAAACCAGTGGAAAGACGATCTGAGCAGGCGGTGTAGATCCAGCCTTTTCACCCTGGCGAATATGCTTGATGTTTTTCAGAGCTATAGAAAATGTTGCTGAAAGGATGAGCATTGCGGCCGCTATAAGAGTGAGTTTTTCCGCATTGACCGGGCCGTGCTGATATAGGACCATACCGATACATAAAAGGCTGCAGAGTAAAGTGAGTATGGATAAGGCTCGAAGACTTCCGCACCAGCGGTTTTCCATGGCGTAAAGTGAGTCGCGGTCCGTATAGATTTTTACGTCTTCCAGGGAAAGCCCGGATTCATATGGGCGGCGGAAATAATGCCAACCGTTAAAAGTAGAGTTCATATATTCCCATCCGGCATCCTGAAAGCATTCAATATAGCGGTCTTTATCGGTAATTTTGGGGCAGTAATCTAATTGATAGATATAGCGGACACTGTCGTCTCTGCAGAAAGTCGAGTGAAAACAGCCGCCTTTAACCAATTGAAGTCCGTTTTTTGAAGCTTCGTTCAGGTCATTTTCTTCACGTTCATATTCCCAGACAGCATAGAATTTATGGCTTGTAATAATATCTTTCATCGTGTTAGTCCTCCTTGACTATTTTTTCTGA